>SKJM01000233.1 GCA_007122045.1 Planctomycetales bacterium
AGGGGCCGGTCGACGTCATCCAGGGGGTGACCGAGTTGACCCCGCAGTGGGCGAAAGTCGAGGGGCTGACGCACGTTTGGGACATGCGGGTTGCCACCAGCTCGATCCCTTCGAGCACGCTGCACGACATCCTGCAACGGCAGATCGACCCGCGCAACGTCGAGCATCAGAAGCAGGTCGCCCGCTTCTACCTCCAGGCGGAACGGTTCAGCGACGCGCGCCAGGCCCTCGAAGCGGCCCTCGAAGCGGCCCCCGACGACCCGGAGCTTCGCGCGCAGCTCGATCCGTCCATCCGGGCGCTGCGGCAGATGGGGGCGCAGCGCCTGCTGCGGGAACTGGAGCTACGGCGCGAGGCCGGCCAGCATCGGCTGGTGTACAGTAGGCTGGAAGCGTTTCCTTCGGACGACGTGGCGGGCGAAATCCTGCAAGCGGTCCGCGAGCTGATCGACGAGTACGCCCAGCTCCGGCAGCGGGGCAGGGCCGTTCTGGAGCGGCTCGACGCGCTGGCCGCCGAGGTGAGCCAGCCGCAGACCCGCGAAAACATTCGGCCCGCCTGCGACGAAATCCGCGCCGAACTGAGCATCAACACCCTCGTCCGAATGGCCGCCTTCCGCCAGGCTGCCGGTGACGAGCAGCTTCCGCCGGAGCAGCGGCTGGCCCTGGCCATCAGCGGCTGGTTGGTCGGCAGCGAACAGGCAACGCTGAACCTGGCGGTGGCGCTGTCGCTTCACCGGGTGCGCGACCTGGTGCGCGAGTTCCTCAACGAGCCGGTACTGATCCATCGGCAGCGCATCTTGGCGAAGCTCGGTTCGGAGGAGGGGTCCTCGCCGGCCATGGTGGCTGCCATCCTGCGCCACATGAGGCCGCCGGGCGACGTGCCCGAACCGGTCTCGCCCACCACTCCCGGCCTGTACGCCTTGGAAGTGGCGGGGCTGCCGGGCGACGCGCCCGTGCAGTACCTGGTGCAAACGCCGCCGGAGTATGACCCGCACCGCCAATACCCCACCATCCTCACCCTGCAGGGCGCCGGCACGACGGCGGAGCACCAGATCGACTGGTGGGCGGGGGCCTGGACCGAGGGCGGCTGGCGGGCAGGACAGGCCACCCGCCACGGGTACATCGTCGTCGCGCCCCGGTGGACCCAGGAGCATCAGAGCCAGTACCAATACTCGGCCCGCGAGCACGCCGCGGTGCTGAACGTGCTGCGCGACGCCTGCCGCCGGTTTTCCGTGGATACCGACCGGGTGTATATTAGCGGGCACTCGATGGGCGGCGACGCGGCGTGGGACCTGGCTCTTGCCCACCCCGACCTGTGGGCCGGCGCCATCCCCATCGTCGCCAAGAGCGACCGCTACTGCAAACACTACTGGCCCAACGCCCGGCACGTGCCGTTCTACTGCGTTTTCGGCGAACTCGACAGCGCCGCCCTGCTGGCCCACAACGCGACCGACCTCGACCGCTACTTCCGTTCGAACTTCAACGTGACCGTGGTGGAGTATCTCGGGCGGGGGCACGAGGACTTCTCCGACGAGATCCAGCGGCTGTTCGATTGGATGGGACGGCACCGCCGCGACTTCTTCCCCCAGCAGTTCGAGTGCCGCACCATGCGGTCCTTCGACAATTTCTTCTGGTGGGTCGAGTTGGACGGGCTGCCCCCCGGCGCGCGCGTCGATCCGGTCGATTGGCCGCCCCCGCGAGGCGCCCGCGCCGCGCCGGTCGAGGCCTCGGTGCTGGCGACGAACGGGCTGCGGGTGAACTATCGCGGCGCGCCGGTGACGATATGGCTTTCGCCGGAGCTGATCGACTTCGAGCAGCGCGCGAACATCGTGGTCAACGGCCGGCGCATCAACTCGAACGACCCGTTCGTTCAGCCCGACCTCTGGACCCTCCTCGAAGACGCCCGCTCCCGCGCCGACCGCCACCACCCGTTCTGGGCGAAGATCCACTCCGGGCCGTGAAGCGGCCGGCGAGCAGGAAAAGGGGACGGGAGTGGGGTGTTCAGTTTGTGCGATTTTTCCGGAAATTGGTCTTTTCCTGCGTGCTTGATTTTGTTCCATTGTGGTTTACGTACTGCACAACCACAACACAGGGGGGATGAAGCCGCCATGGGGAAGTTTGAATTTCGAAGTCCGCTGCGGAAACTGGTGGCATTTTTTCGGGCAAGTCGCGACCGATGGAAGAAGAAGTGCCAAGATGCCAAGTATGAACTGAAGCTGCTGAAACGCCGCTTTACAAATCTCCAGGCCAGCCGCGACCACACACTACAATGTTACCAAGCCGCCGAAGTCCAACGCGAGGAACTTCAGGCCCGGAACGAGCATCTCCAGGCTCGCGAGGGGCAACTTCAGGCGCAGATCGACATGCTCTCAAAAAGGGGGCATTGAATCAGCTAGCTGTGCAGGCACCGCAAGCAATACAGCAAGCCGCCGAGCCCCACCGGCCACTGATCGAGTGCATCGCTCCCGAGGACTGGAATGTGACGGTCCCGAGGCATCACTACTCGCTGGGACAGATCGCGGGGATGGTGGCCGTGTTGCTGGATTGCCGGGGCTCGTTGCGCGGCAGTGTTCTGGTGATGACATTCATCAGCAGGTTGCTTGGTCGGGAGCCCGAAGCGCCCAGCCCCACGAGCGTCCGCAGTTGGCTGTTGCGCGTCGGTTTATACCAACTCCTACGGCCATTGGAGAAAGCGGATGACTGGGTGTGGATCATGGATCACACGGTGCAGATCGGCGAACTCAAGTGCTTTCTGATTGTCGGCCTTCGCCTGGGAGTGTGGCAACAGCGGGAAGTGCGCACGCTAACGTATTCCGACGTGGACCTGGTGGGGTTGTGGCCTGTACGGACTTCCACGGGCGAAATTGTCGCCGGACAGCTTGAGGCAGCCGTCGCGCGCACGAGCTTCCCCCGGTTGATTGTCAGCGATGATGGTCGCGACCTGCACCGCGGCTTGACGCTGTTCCAAGAGCGGCAGGGGCCGGTTGCTTGGATTTACGACATCAAGCACAAGACGGCGAGTCTGCTGAAAGGCGAACTGCAAAACGATCCGGTGTGGACGGCGTTCGCGACGCAGGCCAATCGAACGAAGCGGCAAGTGTATCTGACAGAATTGGCATTCAGCAATCCACCGCAACAGCGCGGCAAGGCGCGTTATATGAGCGTAGACCGGCTGGTGGGCTGGGGGAATAAGATGCTCA
>SKJM01000219.1 GCA_007122045.1 Planctomycetales bacterium
CCCTCCAGCGGGACGGCACTGGCGGCGAAATAGGCCTCCTCGCGATGGAAATGCCACCTTTCAACGAACAATTGGAAAAAGGTGATCGCCTCTCGGATCGCCCCCCCGTCGAGGACCTCCTGCTGAGCCGGGCCGCACCACCGCTCCGCCATCCGTTCGAGGCAGTTGAGGGCTTGCTCCACGACCCGGTGTTCCGCAATCAGGACCTCCGTGGGTTCGGCTATCGACAAGTCGTCGCCCCGCAGCCAGGGGCGATCGTGGTGCGATACGGTCATCGTTCGGGCTCGTTGCTGAAGCTTGGATGACGGCGGCCTGCTTTTGCGCAGTTTGCGCGCCGCGGCACCGGCCCGGACGCCACTGCGGACCGCGCTGCCTGTTTTATTCAATTGTATCAGACACTAATATATTCTACCAGATACTAATATGCCGACAATCCCACCTTAGGGGGCGGGGAATATGGGGCCGAACAGGCCCTGGAATATATATGGCCGAAGGGTACACTACTGTATTGGATGGGCTCGTCCGTCGCCGAGTGCGTACGGCTTCCCCGGGGGAAGGACCAACGGCGCGCCCACTCCATTGAGGAAGCGAATGCCCGCAAATGGAAGGGCCATTGAATGCAAGAGGCATCTCTTCGTGCTCTGTCAGTTGAACGGAAGGACAGCCCTGATGATCCACACCACCGGACCACTGCGCGGGCCCAATATCGTGGGGCGCCCCATGGAAATCCTCCTGGTCGAAGATGACCTGGAAGATGCCGGGCTTACCATCGAGACGCTGCGGGCGGGCGAAGTGCCGTGCCGGATCTCCCTGGTCCGCGACGGCGAGGAAGCACTCGAATTCCTCCGCCGCCAGGGCCGCTATGCCCGCGCCCCCCGCCCCGACCTCATCCTCCTCGACGTGAACCTGCCGAAGAAGGACGGTCGCGAGGTGCTCGCCGAACTGCGTTCGGAGCGGGAACTGCGCCGCATTCCGGTGGTCGTCCTGACCGCCTCGGAGGCCCATCGCGAAGTGCTCAAGCAGGAGCAACTCTTCGTCGAAAGCTACATGACCAAACCGATCAATCGCGAGACGTTCCACGGCGTGGTCAAGTCGCTGCGCAAGTACCTCCTCGACGACATTGTGCTGCCGAAGTGAACCATGGGTCCTGCCCAAGGAGGCAGGGGGAACTGGGACGGGTCGATGACGGTGGAGTGCCTGATCTCGTTGGGGGCGAACCTGGGCGATCGGGCGGAGACGATTCGGCGGGCGTTGGAGAAGCTGTCAGACCCCCCCGAAGTGACCGTGCGCCGGGCCAGCCGGTTGTACGAAACGCGCCCGGTCGGCGGGCCGCCGGGCCAACCCGGTTTCCTCAACGCCGCCGCCGTGCTGGAAACGTCGCTCCCCCCGGCGGAGTTGCTTGCCGTGCTGCTGCACACCGAGGCGGCCTTGGGCCGCATGCGCGGGCTGCGGTGGGCCCCACGGCCCATCGACCTCGATTTGCTGCTCTACGGCGAGGCCGTACTCACTACCCCCTCGCTTATGTTGCCACACCCCCGCATGGCTTGGCGCCGATTTGTCCTCGAGCCGGCCGCCGAGATTGCCCCGGACATGCGGCACCCGACTACCGGATGGACCATCGCCGGGCTGCTCGGCCACCTCCGTGGTACGCCCTATTACCTCGCCATGACCGGCTCCATCGCCGCCGGCAAGACCGAACTTGCTGGGCGTGTGACCGGGCAGATGGGCGCCCGCGGCGTTTACGAGAAGATCGACAAGGAGCAACTCGCGGCGTTCTACGCGAACCCGGCTTCCCATGCGTGGTCCCTGGAATTAGAATTCCTAGAGCAGCGGGCCCGCCTGCTGTCGGACCGGGCCGAATTCTGGCAGGACCGGTCGACGCCGGTGATGAGCGACTTCTGGTTCGATCAGTCGGCGGCGTTCGTCGGCGTGTGGCTTGCCCCCGGGCAGTACGCTCGGTTTGTGGAGCGGTTTGAGTTCGCCCGAAAGCGCGTTGCCCGCCCCCGGCTGGTGGTGTTCCTCCAGTCGTCCGGGGAGCAGCTTCGCGAGCGGCTCTTGCGGCGGGGCCGGGCCTGCGAGCGCGGACTGACCGCGACCGACTTGGAGCGAATTCAGCAGGCCATCGACCGGCAGACGCGACAGCCCGACGTGGGGCCCGTGCTGCGGATCGGCGGTGATGACCTCGAGACGGCCTTCGAGGAGGTCGCCGCGGCCCTGGGGGCGATGAAGTGACTAGCCGCCCGCAGCAGGGACGGTCCCCGGAAACCCCAACCCGTGAGTCACCCGCAACGCTTTTCCCCAAACGGGGTACAGTTTTATCCCCTACTGATACAAGAGAAACAAACTTGCCTTTCCCACGCCCTCCGGTGATTGCCACAGTCGACGCGCTGCGGCGCGCGGTACGCGCCGAGCGGCGGGCCGACCGGTGTGTGGGGTTCGTGCCCACCATGGGCGCGCTGCACGAAGGACATTTGAGCCTGGTTCGCGCGGCGAACGAAGCGTGCGACTTCACCGTGGTGTCGATCTACGTCAACCCCAGCCAGTTCGGGCCGGCCGAGGACCTGGCGAAGTATCCGCGCACGATGGAAGCCGATCTCGACGCGCTGGCCCTCTGCGGGGCGAACCTCGTGTTCACGCCGGCCGACGTGGAGGTCTATCGCCCGGCACATGCCACGTGGGTCACGGTGGGCGGCCCCGCCGAGCCGCTGGAGGGCCGCTTTCGGCCGGGGCACTTCCGCGGCGTGGCCACGGTGGTGCTCAAGCTGTTCGAGATGGTGCAGCCCGACGTCGCCTACTTCGGCCAAAAGGACTTCCAGCAACTACTGGTCATCCGGCAGATGGCGGCCGACTTGAACCTCCCGGTCGAGGTCCGCGCGTGTCCGACCGTGCGCGAACCCGACGGCCTGGCGATGAGTTCACGCAACGCCTACCTCAGCCCCGAGGCGCGGCGCCGGGCGTGCGCCGTGCCGCGAAGCCTGGCCCGGGCCGAGGCGATGGTGGCCGCGGACGAGCGCAACGCGGAGGAAATCGCCCGGCAGATGCGCGAGGTCCTTCAAGCGGCCGCTCCCATCGAAATCGACTATGTGGCCCTGGCCGATCCCGACACGCTCCAACCGGTTGCCGAGGTCGCCGGCCCCACCGTCGCCTTGCTGGCCGCGCGGATCGAGGGCACGCGATTGATCGACAA
>SKJM01000251.1 GCA_007122045.1 Planctomycetales bacterium
AACTGCACCTGCACCCCACGCAGCAGGCGGTCCTGGGCGACCTCATGATCGAGGGCGCCCTGGCCGAGCCGCGCAAGGTGCTGCTGGTGGAAACGCACAGCGAGCACCTCATCCTGCGCATCCTGCGCCGCATTCGGCAAACGCACCAGGGCCGGCCGCACAACGAGCGGGCAGTCCGGCCGGGCGACGTGATTGCGCTGTACGTGGAGCCGAAGGACGGCCAGACCAGCGCGTTTGAAATCGGCATTTGCGAAGACGGCGAGTTCTTGCAGCCCTGGCCCGACAAGTTCTTCGAGCAGGACTACGAAGAGAGGTTCGCCTGATGCTCACCGAATACGCGCTCACACCGCACCTATTCGATGACGAGCACAACGCCGGCGACGGCGAATGGCTCGAACGGCTGCGGCGCTTCGGCGCGAGGCTGCTGCCGCGTGCCTCGGCGGGCGTGTGCAATACGGTCGTTTCCGACTTATGTGATGGAAGTTGGTACGCCTACGCTTTCGACTCGATCATCCAGGGGCTGGAACACCGGCAGGAGGCCGATAGGTCGCGCCGATTGCCCGCACTGGACCTGCTCAAGAGCCTCCGCCAGCCGCTCAAAGACCGCCTGGTCGTACGACCTTCCGTCCCTCCGGCCGAGCAACTGCCGGAAGCGGAAGACGAATGGGCCGGCGAAGCGGAAGCCTCGGCAGTGCGGCTCAAGCTTCCGATCCATCGGCTGGTGGGAAGCGGTCGCCTGACGGCTGGAACGGGCCGCCACCGGTTGGACCAGACGCAAGACGAGGCGTTTTGGGAATCGATCCTTTCGGCTCCGACGATCCCGGCCGACGTGGCCGAGCAACTTGCCGCAATTCGCCCGTTGTGCTGCTTCTACTCGTTCTTCGCGTTTTCCAGCCCTCACCTCGTTGCAGAGCGAAGCGGCGGCGACCTGCCCTTCGCGCTCGCGCTTGCCAAGGCGGCCTTTGCCCGCCACCACGATTTCCAACCGCCCCGGCGGATCGACCTGCATACCGAAGGCGAGCCCGCCAGCGCCGAAAAGCGCGACCAACAGGCCAAGGCCATCCTGGAGCGGGCGCGCACCGAGTTGGGGCGGGGCGCTGGCATCGTGCGAGTGTTCCTCTGGCAAACAGTCAAGGAGCGCCGCCTGCTCGTCGGCCATGCGAACGAAGACGACAGTCGCCCGCGGGCGGCCTGGGGCGTTGCCATGACACACGTCGCCCGGCCGGGAATCGACGATCCCGAACGCGACGAACACACGTTCACGCTGCTGGACCGCCCTGCCCTATCGCGCCTGTATAGTAACCTCTACGGCGCCACCACCTCGGGCCGGTATTCCGCCGGCCCGTGGACGGGTCTGGGCTCATTTCTCAGTTCATGAGGATGCTCCTTGCCGGTGTCAACGGGGGCGCCGTAGAATTGCGCGGGCGAGCCCGAGGCCGAAGATTGGCATTTTCGCCGGCCGACGGCTTGACGTAAGCGGTTCGGGCGTCTATTGTTACGCAATGGGGGGCGTTCCCCCGAAATCGGCTACAACCCACGGGACACGCGGAGGTCGGCCGGCTGATGCCACCGATGGTGATTGATCTGAGTCGCGCCGAGGACTGGCGCGATGTAGTCCACCGGGCGGTCCAGGTCCTCGCCGAGGGGGGGGTTGTGGCGTTTCCCACGGAGACCGTTTATGGTCTGGCCGCCAGTGCCTTGGACGAATCGGCGGTGGAGCGGCTCTTGGCGACGAAACGGCGCGCGGCCGGCCAGCCGGTGGCCCTGGCCATCCGTTCGGTCGAGGAAGCCCGCGATTACGCCCCCGACATGAGCCCGCTGGCCCTCCGGCTGGCCCGTCGCGGTTGGCCCGGCCCCATCACCCTGGTGGTCGACGATTCTCACCCGGAGAGCCTGGTGCGGCAGCTTCCGGCGAAGGTTCAGCAATGGGTGTCGCCCCGGAACATGGTGGGGTTGCGCGTACCCGGCCATCCGGCCATCCTCGACGTACTGCAGATGTTGGCGGGTCCGCTGGCGTTGAGCAGCGCGAACCGGTCGGGTAAGCCCGACGCGGTAACGGCCGAGGAGGTTCTCGAGGCGGTTGGGGAGGGGGTCGACTTGGTGCTGGACGATGGCCCGTGCCGTTTCGGCCAGCCTTCGTCGGTGGTGCGGGTCGAGGGCGACCGGTTCGAGCTGCTTCGCGAAGGGGTCGTTCCGGAGAAGACCGTCCGGCGGCTGGCGTCGGTGATGATCCTGCTGGTGTGCACGGGCAATACGTGCCGGAGTCCGATGGCGGAAATCCTTTGCCGTCAACTGCTTGCCGAGCGCTTGGGCGTGGAACCGGCCGCCCTGGAAGAGCACGGTTGGATCGTCATGTCGGCGGGAATTGCCGCCATGGCGGGGGGGCGGGCGAGCCCCGAGGCGGTGGAGGCGATGGACGAGTTTCCGCTCGACCTGAGCGGCCACGAGACCCAGCCGCTGACGGAGCCCCTGGTCAGGAACGCCGATTTCATTTATACCATGACGCGGTCGCACCGCGAGGCGATTGTGGCGGAATGGCCCGGTGCCGCGGAGCGCACATTCCAGCTCAGCCCCGAGGGGAGCGACGTATCAGACCCCATTGGGGGGCCGTTGGAGCAGTACCGTGCCTGCGCGGCCGAAATTCGCCGGCACCTGGAAGCCCGGCTGGAACAACTAAAGCCATGTCCCGAAGAGCGGCCCGAATAGCATAAGCCGAAGCCGCCGTTGCCACTGTCCCCGCATACTATGAACATCGCCATCGGTAGTGACCATCGTGGGTTCCATGTCCGCTCGAAGGTAATCGAGCTGCTTGCGCGGCTTGGGCACACGGTGCACGACGTGGGGACGTTTTCGTCGGGGGCGTGTGACTATCCCGATATCGCGGCCCTGGTCGGCAAGAAGGTGGGCGCCGGGGAGGTGGAGCGCGGCATCTTGATCTGCGGGACCGGGCTGGGCATGTGCATCGCGGCGAACAAGTTCCCCGGCGTGCGCGCCGCCCCCTGCCACGACGACATCACCGCGGAAATGAGCCGGCGCCACAACGACAGCAACATCCTGTGCCTGCCTGCCGATTTGCTGGGCGAACGGCTGATCGACCGGATGATTGAGCTATGGCTGACTACACCATTCGAGGGAGGCCGGCACCAGCGACGCGTCGACAAAATCCGCAAGCTGGAGGAATCGGCGGGGGAAGGCCGGGAGTGATGAAGTTCACTTTGTCGTGAAGTTGGCGGTCGTATCGGCAGCCGTCTCTGAAAAATGTCTTTTCCTCGCGGCGCGACCATGGTCAGCGCTTCTCATTGAGGGCGAGTTCTGATAAAGTCGATTCATGGGGCGGTTGCGGGGTGCTCGGAAGACTCGCGGGAGCGAGTGGCTCGCGAGCGCGAACCGCGCCCTTCAATTCGGGATCGAACCAGCCGAAGGCGCCTTGAGATGAGTTTGCGTCGTCCAAAAGCCGAAGAGGTGGAACTGCTGCTGCGGAACGCCGAGCTGCGCGACGAGTTGGAGCGATACTTCGACGAGTCGATCAGCCGTGTCAACGTGCAGCACCTGACGCTCGCCGCCGAGAACGACTTCCTGGCCAGCATGCTGGCCTGGGAGCAGGCTCCCGTGCTGCCCATCTACCGCTGGTTCGAGCCGGAACTGCGCCCGCCCCGCCCGGAATCGCTCGACGACGCCGACCTGCCCCACATCCTCGAGTCGCTGATCCAGAAGTTGTACCAGAAGCGGATCGTGCTGGATTTCACGGGCCACTTGAGCGACCGCCAGCTTTACACGCTCATTTTTCGCGACATCCTCCCGGCCCGGGAAAAAAAGATGGACTGGCCGGCCACTTGGCTTCACTGGGACTGCACGGGCCCGACCGGCGACCCCGAGGTATGGCTCCGCCATTATGCCTCCGAACAGGAGCGGGAAGAGTGGGCGGCAACCTACCGCCAGCCTCTACCCCCCCCGGCGCCGCTGCCGTATCCGCGCGACCTGCCGACCGAGCCGGAGCCGTAACCCGGAATCGACCGGTAGGATGGACGCGCGGTCCATCCTACCGGCGCGTAGCGGGCGAGGGCGCTCTTTCCACGCGGACGCGATGGGCGGGAAGGTCGACCCGGCGGGGCCGCCCCGGATTGTCCGCCGTTCGGGTGGATGCTGCCGGTCGGCTCAGACCATGTCCTTGAGATTCTTCAGCGCGCGGACGGTCACCTTCGTGGAGGCCGGCTTGGCGGGTCGTTCTTGAATCTCGCCGGTGAACGGATTTTTCCAGTTCTTCTGGGCCGGCCGAGCGGGTACCTTCTTCTTCTGGATCTTCACCAGACCCGGGATGGTAATCGCACCAGCCCCACGAGGGGTCATCGTTTTCTTGACCTCGTCGCCGAGGGCGGCGAACACGGCGGCAACTTGCTTCCGCGTCAGGTCGGTTGCCTCGGCGATGTTGGAGAAGATCTCCGTCTTGGTGGGTGGTTTCTTGGGGGCTTTAGCCATGGGTTCTTTCCTTCCATGCGAAATTGTGGAAACGGTAAACTCAGCTTGTCCACGAAGGTGAACGCTATGATTAGAGTCACTTGTCGGAAAAAAGCAAGACGAACATCGCCTCAAAACCCTGAAATTTGCAGGAAATTTGGCCTGGGAGGGCCGTTTTGCTCGGGTTTTCTTGCCTGGAGGGGCCTTTGGCCCATGACATTGGCGTTTTTGTGCCCTTTTTCCGCCCCGGAACGCGTCACTCCGCGCGGCAATGAGACTACCCATTTAGATCTATGCGCTATGCCTCCATAGATGTATTTTTCGCAGGCCGCGTCATGGCCGCCGATCGGTTTTGGGTGGCAGGGAAAGCCGGCCTTGGTATAATGGAGATTTACGGGATCGTTGGACCGCATTTCCACGTACCCACGGAACGGGGGAGAGTTCACTATGACGCCCGGCAAACGCACGCCCCTCGCGCCGGTTTCGGCGTTGGAGGCCAGTCTGAGAGGGTACCTGCTTCCGGTACTGGTGGGCTGGGCCGCCCTTTCTACTCACGTGTGCGTAGCGCAGTTCGGCGCGGTGCCTCGGTCCGCCGAGTCGCAGAAAGAGGAACTGGCCGAAAACGTCTTCCTGCCCGCGCCGCGAACCACCCTTCAGCGTTTAGCTGCGGCCCGGGACCTCATGCAGGAAGATCGCTTCGGCGAGGCCGTCCGGAACCTGGGCTTCATTTTGGAGGGCGAGGAGGATTTCTTCTTCCAGCCCGACCGCGACGAGCCGATCCATCGAAGCCTCAAGGCCGAAGCGCAGCGCCTGTTGGGCGCCATGCCGCGAAGCGGCCGCGAGTTGTACGAACTGCAGTACGGTCCGCAGGCGCGCCGCATGCTGTCCGAGGCGGTTGCCGAGGGCGATCCGGCCCGGCTGGCGGAAGTGTCGCGCCGGTTTTTCCACACCGAAGCGGGGTACGAGGGTGCCTTTCTCTTGGGGCTGCACCACTTGGACCATGGCCGCCCGTTCGCCGCCGCCTTGACGCTGGAACGGTTGCTCTTGGCGATGGGGGACGCCCCGCGGTTCCAGCCGGCATTGTCCCTGGCCGCCGCGACCGGCTGGTTCCAGGCCGGGGCGGGCGATCGGGCCGGCGAGCTGCTGGCCGATCTGAAACAGGCACGCCAAGGCCGCCCGGTGCGGCTCGGCCGCCGCGAGGTAGCATGGTTCGCGGAGGCCGAGGGCGCGGCCGATTGGCTGGCCGATCATGCCGGCCCGGCGGTCCGCGACCTGGCCGACGAGGCCCGGCAGTGGACCATGGTCCGCGGCAACCCGAACCGCAACGCGTCGGCCCCCGGCGGCCCGCCCCTGATGAACCTGCGGTGGGAGGTGCCGGTGGCCGACGACCCGTTGCTCGAAAGGCTCTTGGCGCATCAACAACAGGAACATCTCGAGCAGGGGGTTCCGCCGGTTCCCGAGTTGCACCCCCTGGTGGTCGACGACGTGGTGCTGATGCGAACCACGCGGAACCTTCTGGCGGTCGACGTTCACACGGGAAAGCGGCTGTGGGAGGTGCCGGTCGACGATCCGCTGCAATCCTTGCTGCACGTACCGCCGGAAGATGCCGCGCTGCGGGCGCACGCGCAGCGCGTGCCGTTTGCGCTGCGCGAGCGGGTGTTGGAAGACAAGACGTTCGGCTCGCTCAGCAGCGACGGCCAGCACGTGTACGCGATCGAGGACCTGGCGCCGTCGACGGGCATGCCGCCGAGCCGGCAGTTGGTTCGCGGGGCGGTGCGGGTGATGCCGGGCCAGCCGCAGCCGCACAACCGGTTGACGGCGCACGACGTCCGCACGGGGAAACGGAAGTGGCAATTGGGCGGTGCGGGCGATGAGTTCGCTTTGCGCATGGCCGAGACGTTTTTCTTGGGGCCGCCGTTGCCCCTGCGCGGCCAGTTGTTCGTCCTGGCCGAGGCCAAAGACGAAATTCGCCTGCTCGCTCTCGACGCCGCCACGGGCGACCTGCAGTGGGCTCAGTCGCTGGCGATGGTCGAAGAGGGCGTGCTTCATTCGCCGGTGCGCCGGCTTTCCGGGCTGTCGCCGGCGTATGCCGACGGCATCGTGGTGTGTCCCACCTCCGCTGGGGCGGTGGTTGCGGTCGACTTGGCCACCCGGTCGTTGCTGTGGGGATATCGTTACGGGCGTGCGGCTCCTTCCGGGCGCCGCGCCCCGTTCTTCGCGAACCAGTTTGGGGTGGTTTACCACGGCCGGCAGCCCGCCGCCACCCGCTGGGCCGACGGAAGCCCGATCATCGTCGACGGGAAGGTACTCGTCAGCCCGATGGATTCCGACTCGCTGTACTGCCTCGACCTGGTCGACGGTCGCCGGCGGTGGTCGGCGCCGCGGGGGGACGACCTGTACGTGGCCTGTGTGCATCAGGGTACCGTCGTCTTGGTGGGGCGGGAGCGGGTTCGGGCCTTGGCACTGGACGACGGCGAGCCGGCCTGGGGTGGGCGGGTGATCGAGTTCCCCAACGGGGGCATGCCCAGCGGCCATGGGTTGTATGGCGGCAACCAGTATCTGGTACCGCTCACGACGGCCGAGATTGTGGCGATCGACCTCGACCGGGGGCGGACCGCCCACGTGGCCCGATCGCGCGCCGGACACGTGCCGGGGAACCTGGTCAGCTACGACGGGCTGGTGCTTTCGCAGTCGGCGCGGGGCGTGGCGGCATATTACCAACTCGACGTGCTCCGCCGCCAGGTGGCCGAGCGGCTGAACCGAGACCCGGACGACGCCGAAGCGCTCGCCCTGCGCGGCGAGTTGCTGCTCGATGCGGGCAAACGGGACGAGGGGATCCGCACCCTGCACCGCTCGTACGAGTTGGCGGCGGATCGGCGCACCGCCGAGTTGCTCCTGGAAGCCATGCTCGACGGCCTGCGGCACGAATTCGCCCGATACCTGGGGCAGGTCCATACCATCGAGCCGATGCTGGCCGAATCCCGCCGGCGCGCCGAATTCCTCCGGGTCATGGCCGACGGATTGCAGCGGGCCGGCCGGTGGAGCGAAGCGTTTGAGCATTATCTGCAACTGGTCGAGTTCGACGACGACCGCCGGGTCGAGCCGATCGACAGCACCCGATCCGTCCGCAGAGACCGGTGGATTCGCGCGCGTCTGGCAGCGCTGCGCGCGGAGACCACCCGCGACGAGGCGGCGGAAATCGAACGCCTGATCGCCGCGCGCATGCAGAAAGCCATCGACGGCGGAACCGTGGAAGGGCTCGTCCGCTTTCTCGACTACTTTGGCGACGATCCCGGCGCCGACCCGGCGCGCGACGCGCTGGTCCGCACGTTGACCGGCGCCGGTAAGCTCCTGGAGGTCGAGATGGCGCTGCTGGCGCACCCGCCGGTGGGCAAGGCCTCGCCGCCGGGAGCCGCGCTGGCCCGGCTGGCAGAACTGCTCGCCCAGTCGGGCCACCAGGCCGAAGCCCTGGCGGCCTACCGCCACTTGGCCTCGCACTACGCCGACGCGGAGTGCTTGGACGGCAAGACCGGCCGGGAACTGATTGACGCGCTGCCCGACGCCGACCTGGCGCACGCGCTGGCCGCCACCGGCGCGCCTTGGCCGGAGGGGAGAATCGACGTGGAGGAAGTCGTGGCGAATCGCCCGCCCACCCAGGGACGCTACCCGCTGGACTTCCACGGCGATCCCGGGCCGTTTTTCCGCCATGCCCTCCTCCGGATGGATCAAAGCCGGAGGGCCGTCTCGCTGACCGACGGGATGGGGCGGGTGCAGTGGTCGCTTTCGCTGGTCAACCCGCAAAATCCCCATTCGTTCACCTTCAACCCCCCGAACACCTACGCGCGGGCATACGGGCACTTGTTGGTGTTGTCGCTGGGACACCGGATTATTGCGATCGATACGCTGGGGCGGCCGGGCCGGGGACAGGTCCGAATCCTCTGGTCGCAGGACCTGACCCAGGGCGGCTTCGACCAGTCGCTGCTCCGGCTGGCCCCGCTGGGCCTCCCGGAACTTCCCGACGGCATCGGCGTGGTGCAGCACGGCTCGCACCATTTAGGTTCGCTGGGGCCGGTCACGCCGCGCTACGTGTGCTTTCAGCATTACCGCAACCTGGTCGCCGTCGATCCGGTCAGCGGCGAGACGCTTTGGGTGCGCCACGGCGTGCCGGCCGGCGCCACGCTGTTCGGCGATCAAGACTACATCCTGGCCGCCGCGCCCGACCAAAGTGAGATCCTGGTCCTCCGCGCCGCCGACGGCTCGCTGGTGGGCCGCCGGCCGTTGCCGGCCCCCGAACGATTCAACCAGCGCGGCCAGATCCTGCCCGCCGTTCAACGCCGCTTCGGCCAGACGGTCATGACCACCCTCGGGCGCCGTCTGGTCGTCTCGTATGTCGACCCGGCCGACGGGCAGCAGGTGGTTGGGTTGTTCGACCCGCTCGAACAGCGCTACGAATGGGGGCCGCTGCGCGCGGCCATCGGAAAGACCACGCACCTCGGGGAAGAATTGATCGGCCTGCTCGGGCCCGACGGCACGCTGAAACTCATCCGGATGGAGGACGGGCGGGTGATCTTCGACGCGAAGCTTGCCGGCGAGTCTGCCGCCACCGAAGTGCACCTGCTGCGCGCCGGGCGCCGGTACCTGGTGGTGACCAACCGCCCACAGGCCCAAAACCGCGCCCCCCGGATCAACGCCATGCCGGGTACCCAATTCCGGCCGATCGGCGACGGCCGGGTGTACGCCTTCGATCTGGAGGGCACGCCGCTGTGGCCCAAACCTGCCGTGGTTGAAAACCAGTCGCTGGTGCTCCACCAGCCCGACGACTTGCCGGTGTTCGTGTTTGCCGGCCAGTCGTACGACCCGCAGAAGGCCGGGGCCGAGCGGTTCACCGTCGAGATGGTCTGTTTGGACAAGCGAACCGGGCGGATCGTGCACCGCGGCAGTTTCACGGGCCCGACGTCGACGTTCGAGGTGGTTGGCGATCCGGACCTGGGAACGATCGAAATCCAGTTGCAACGCAACGTCGTGAAGTTGCAGCTTACCGATGAACCCGTTGGCCCGGAAGAGAATGAGGGCGGCGAGGGGTACGGTACCCAGTCGCCGGACAGCCGCTCCCAGCCGGTGAACCCCACCACCGCGTTGCTGAAAGCGATTGGCGGGGCCATAATGAAGACGGATGGCGTGAGAGACGGCGCCGCCAGGGCGGTCCGGCTGCCGCGTGAGCCGGTGCCGGCCGCGGAACCATAAGGAAGCCTGCCCAGCAAGGTTGCCCCGGCAATATGCTCGACGACGTTGCTGAGCCGGCGGGGTCAACTCGCTTTCAATGCCTTACGTTAGGAGAAATAGAAAGGATGGAGGGGTCCGATATGAGAATCATCGCCGCTGGCTGGGTTGTTGCCGTTGCCTTCGGGGCGTGGCCCGCGCCGGCCGCCGCCCTGGACGAAGCCGAGGTGCGCCGCGTGACGGACCGCGGGCTCGAATGGCTTGCCGGGCAGCAGTCGCGCATCGGCCATTGGACAGCCCAGGGGGGCAGATACCCCACATCAATGACCGCCCTGGCGGGCATGGCCCTCCTTTGCGAGGGTTCAACAACCACTCAGGGGCGGTATGCTCCGAACATTCGGGCAGCCGTCGATTACTTGCTCAGCCGGAGCCGGCCCAACGGCCTGATCGGCGACCCGACACGGGACGACCGCTACACCTACGGGCACGGTTTCTCACTGCTGTTTCTTGCCCACGTTCTGGGGGAGGAGGAGGACGCCGCCCGACGGGAGGAACTGGTCGATGTTCTCACGCGGGCCGCTCTTTTCTGCGGCCTCTCGCAGACGAACCCCGGCGGCTGGGGCTATGTTAGTTCCCGCGACGGCGCCGGCTTCGACGAAGGGTCCACCACCGTCACCCAAATACAGGGGCTTCGCGCGGCCCGCAACGCGGGCATTCCAGTGCCCTCGGAAATCGTGGAGAAGGCCATCGAATACATCCGACGCTGCACGACGCCCGATGGCGGAGTACAGTATAATTCCGCGGGAGGAGGCGGCCGGCCGGCCATCACCGCGGCCGCCATCACCTGCCTGTTCAGCGCCGGCGAGTACGACAGCGAGTACGTACCGAAACTCTTGGATTACTCGAAGAAGCATCTTTTTGACATTTCCGGTTCCAATTTCGGCTTTTGGCACTACGCGCACTACTATTATGCGCAGGTGCTGTACCGGGAGGGTGGCGACGACTGGGAGGCGTACCGAAACCGGCTTTTCGCCCGGCTCATTTCGGAAGTCAACTCGGAAGGATATTGGAGCCAGGGGCACATCGGGCCGGTCTACACCACGTCGCTGAACCTGACCGTCCTGCAACTCGAAAAGGGCGTTTTGCCCATTTATCAGCGTTAACCCCAACCGCGCGCCGTGCCGCCGTGCCGCGCTGCGCCGTTCGGCCGTTTCAACCGCACCCCTGAGGTCCGAGCATGAGTGAAGAAGGATTGACCCCACCGGAAGCCGCCGCCATCGACAAGCTGTCGTCGGCCCGCGAGCGGATCATCGAGCAGTTGTCCCAGGTCATCGTGGGCCAGTCGCACGTAATCGACGAACTGCTGATTTCGTTGTTCAGCCGGGGCCACTGCCTGCTCGAAGGCGTTCCCGGCCTGGCCAAGACCCTGATGATCAGCACGCTCAGCCGGACGTTGAACCTGACGTTCAGCCGCATTCAGTTCACTCCCGACCTGATGCCGGCCGACATCACGGGAACCGACGTGATCGAGGAGAACCGCTCGACCGGCGCCCGCGAGTTCCGGTTCCTCGAAGGGCCGCTGTTCAGCCACGTCATTCTGGCCGACGAGATCAACCGCACGCCGCCAAAGACGCAGGCGGCCCTGCTCGAGGCCATGCAGGAGCGGCAGGTCACCGTCGGGCGCATCCGGCACGCCTTGAGCGATCCGTTCTTCGTGCTGGCCACGCAGAACCCGATCGAGCAGGAGGGCACGTACCCGCTGCCGGAGGCCCAGCAGGACCGTTTCATGTTCAAGGTGTTCGTCCACTACCCGAGCTTCGCCGAGGAGTTCGAGGTGGCCCGCCGCACGACGACCACGATGGTGGACGAGATTGTGCCGGTGATGGCGGCGGAGGAGATTCTGGAATTGCAGCGGGTGGTGCGCGCGGTGCCGGTTTCGGACCATATCATCCGGTACGCGCTGTCGCTGGTCCGCCAGACGCGCGTCGGGGAGCCCGGCGTGCCCGACTTCGCCCAGGACCAGATTGCCTGGGGCGCCGGCCCCCGCGCCGTGCAGTTCCTCGTGCTCGGGGCGAAAGCCCGGG
>SKJM01000046.1 GCA_007122045.1 Planctomycetales bacterium
CGCCCCCGGCGTCGCGGCGCACGAGCCGCGCAAACTCGCCATCCTGGCGGTGCACCAGATCATTTTCCGAATTGGATGGATTTTCAAGACGGAAAGTGTTATTATTCCGGCGTTTCTCGATCTGGTGGCAGGCCCCAGTTCCGGCATGTTGCGAGGCCTGCTTCCCGTGATCAGCCGGTTTGGGCAAAGCGTGCCGCCGGCCTTGGCGGCAGGTTGGATGCGAAGCCGGCCACTGAAGAAGCGCGCCCTGGCCGGGCTGGCGATGGCAACGAGCCTTCCCTTTGCCGCGCTGGCTGGCGCCTGCTTCACCGTCGGTGTGTTCCAATGGTCGGGAGTGGTGTGGTGGTTTCTCGGCCTGTACGCGCTGTTCTCCGTGATCATCGGATTGTACCATCTCGCGTTTGGAACCGTCCAAGGCAAGCTCATCCGCCCCTGGCGCCGCGGCCGCCTGCTGCTGATTTCCACCTTCTACGGCGCCCTGCCCGCCATGTTCATGGCATGGTGGCTGCTGCCCGGCTGGCTCGGCCGGCCGGAGGCCGGTTTCGGGTGGATTTTCACGGTTTCGGCAGCGTGTTTTTTCCTGTCGGGTCTGATCACCCTGCTGCTGTTCGAGTCGCGCGACCAAACCGGCGGCGCCCTGTCGCCCGCGGCACGAACGAACGTGGCCGAGATGGTCGCGGTGCTTCGCCGCGACCACAACCTCCGCCGCCTGACGGTGGTGGCCATGCTCTTCGGCAGCGGCCTGATCGTCATTCCGCATTACCAGGCGCTGGCCCTGGGACCCATGCAGCTCCCCATGGAAGTCCTCATGCTGTTCGCCATCACGCAAAATGCATCGGTGGGAATCTTCAGCCTTTTCCTGGGGCCGCTGGCCGATCATTGGGGGAATCGGGCGGCGTTGGGGCTGGTCGTGCTGGGCTCGGCGGTGCCCCCCGCGCTGGCCGTCCTCCTCGGGCAGTTGCCGGTGGGATTGGGCGAAGGCATGTATTGGGTGGTCTACATCCCCTTGGGCATCACGCCGCTTGTGTTGCGCATCCTGGTCAATTACACGCTGGAAATCTGCCTTCCAGAGCAGCATCCCCGTTACCTGGCCACGGTGAACCTGTGCCTGGCGGTGCCCTTTGTGTTCGCGCCCCTGGTCGGTTTGCTGATCGATTGGGAGCCGATCGGCTTCGACGTGGTATTCTCGGTCACCGCCGTGCTCATCGTGCTGGGCGCCCTCTTAACGTTAACGCTGGAGGAGCCTCGGAGGCGGTGGATCGATGGTGAACTAGGGGCCCTGGTGGGCGGCGGCGAAGAGTAACCCGGCGCCCGCCGCGCGGCTCCACTCCCACGCCGTGCTTGCCCGGATTCACCCGGCCCGGTTTTGCCGCGCGAAATCGCACATTGCCCGCACGTTCGCCTCGGGCGTGTCGCGGGGTATCTCGCAGCCGGCGGCCACAATATAGCGCGGGCCGGCCTGGCGGCGGCATTCGGCCAGCGCCTCGGCGACCGATTCCGGCGTGCCGCCCCGCAGCACCTGCACCGGGTCGATGTTGCCGGCCAGCACCTGAGCCGGGCCCATCGCCTCGCGGCACCGGGCGAGCGGCACCATGAAGTCGACGTCGACGAGGTCGCAGCCGAGCGTGCCGATGGCTTCCACAATCCGCCCGATGTTGCCGCAGATGTGCAGCCGCACGCGGGCGCCCATCGCCTGCACGGCTTCGACCATGCGCCGCTCGTAGGGCAGGACGAACTCGTGGTAGATTTGCGGGCCGACCAGCGAGGCGGCGGCGTCGCCAATGCCCATCAGTTCGACCCCGGCTTCGACTTGGGCCTTGGCGAACCGCAGTTCCATCTCGAGGCAGAACTCCATCAGGTCGCGCACGAAGCCGGGATCGTCGAAGAAGTCGGTCATCAGCCGGTTGATGCCGCGCAGGTCGGCCGCTTCGGCGCAGGGGCCCTCGATCCAGCCCTCGATGAGCTTCTCGCCGCCCACCCGTTCACGGAGCAGCACCGCCGCCCGCACCCGGTCGTGCATCCGGCCGCCGCCCAGGGGGTCGGGCGTTTTCAGGCCGGTCAACCGGGTCTTGTCGGCCAGCAGCGAGTTGACCTCATCGACCGCCGGTGGCTGGTCCGGGAAGAACTGCACGGCGGCACCGCAATCGGCCGCCTCGCGTGCCGGATCGGAAATGCATGATACGTAGTCGAAATCGAACCGCTCGGCCGTGGCCAGTTGCGCCTCGACCAGCGTGCGGTAGTCGGCCGTGTACTGCCCGTACGGCACGCCAATCTGATCGGCGGCGAACATCATCGTAATGGGCATCAGCGGCAGGCAATCGGCCTCGCCGCCTTCGAGCACGGCCAGAATGCATTGGCGTCCGTTCATGGGAGACTCCTCGCGATCAGGCGGTAATAACTTGTTCTAACCGTTCGCGAAACGCGCGAAGGGCTCGCGGGTAAGATTGGACACAAGAAAAGCTTCAGGGTCATCTTCCCTACACCAAGGGGCGTGTGGTCCATCCTTGCGCCACAATACCCGCATGAGCTACTTGTCACAACAGGGGACGGGCTTGGTTGCAGTGGCTGTCTAGGCAAGTCAAGGCCGAATGGTACCGGTAGGTTGCTTTCTGCCGCTCACCTTGAGGAGCTTCCTTGCCTACCCGTGCTCCTCGTCAACTGCCTCATCCTCGGGAGGAAGGATCCGGGGGGTTGGCTCGGGCACCACGACGATGGCCTTCGGCGAGGTGGGGCAAGCAGCCTGGCAGGCGCCGCAGCCGGTGCACCGGGCAGGATCGAGCTGCGGCAGGTTCACGTACTCGGCTTCGTCGAACTCGATGGCGATGGCCTCGTAAGGGCAGCGGTTCTCGCAAACGGAGCACTCCTGGTCCCACCACAGCAGGCAGTGCTCGGCGTCGACTTTGGCCATGCCGATGGGTGTTCGCCGTTTCTCGGGCAGCGTGAGGCGGCCAATGGCGCCGCTGGGGCACACCCGCGTGCAGGCGGTGCACTCCTCGGTGCAATACGTATCGTCAATTCGCAACAGGGGCGACAAAAAGGAAGCGATGCCGCCCTCGCCCAGGTCGGCGTGCAGCACGCCCGTCGGGCATACCCGAACGCAGTTGCCGCAACGTACGCACAGGCCGCCGAACTGATCCGGTCCGGTCGCTCCCGGGGGGCGAAGCGGGCCGGCCGGCTC
>SKJM01000134.1 GCA_007122045.1 Planctomycetales bacterium
CGCACGCCGGCGGAGCCATCCTCACGACGGACAGGAATGTCCATCCTACGGGCGATCAACCCGCACGCTGGCGGAGCCATCCCATGCAGCCCAACAAACTATAACTGCACCTGCCCCATGACACAACCTTACCGGCCACTGAGAACCAACTTTTCGCTCCGGGCTCTGCTGACCTTGCTGGCGCGGAAATAACGGTAGGCGGCGCGGCGTTCCATGCTGCGTCGGCCTGCCGTCTCACTCGCCGCGCAGGGCCTCGATGGGCTCCAGCGCGGCGGCGCGCATGGCCGGGTAGATGCCGAAAATGAGCCCCACGGCAATCGAAAATGCGCAGCCGCCCAGCGCGGCGGGCCAGGAGATGACGGCCGTCCAGTAGCCGAGCCGGGCGACGGCCACGACGGCCGCCACGCCGGCCAGCACGCCCACCACGCCGCCGGCGCCGGCAATGAGGCCCGATTCGAGGAGGAACTGCACGCGGATATCGGCCCGCGTGGCGCCCAGCGCGCGGCGCAGGCCGATCTCGTGCGTCCGCTCCCGAACCGAAATGAGCATGACTGCCAGGATGCCGATGCCGCCGACCAGCAGCGAAATGCCCGCCACGCTGCCTATCAGCAGCGTCATCGACTGGGCCGTCTCGCGCTCGGCCTCCAGCAGGGTGGCCTGGTTCTGGATGGTGAAGTCGTCGGGCCGGTCGCCCAGGCGGTGGCGGTCGCGCAGCAGGGCGCGAATCTCGCCTTCGGCCCGGTCGAGCAAGTCGGCCTCTTCGGCCTGCGCGTAGATGGCGTCGAGGTGAGTGACGTTCAGCAGCCGGCGCATGGCCGCCTCGAGCGGCACCAGGACGAGGTCATCCTGGTCGACGCCGTTGATGTCCACTCCCTTCGGCCGGGTTACGCCGATGACCTCGAAGGGCACGCGGCCGATGCGGATTTGTAACCCAATCGGATCGACGTCGTCAAACAGGTTGGCCACGGTGGTGGGCCCCAGCACGGCTACGCGCCGCCGGCCGCGGTTCTCCTCGGCGTCGAACCGGCGGCCGGAGGCGATCGGGAATTCGCGGATGCCGAACGCTTCGGGCGTGGTGCCCACGACGCTGGTGTTCGTATTCGTATCGTCCCAGCGGACCGCAAGCCGCCGGACGACCGCCGGCGCGGCGCGCCGCACGGCGGGGCACTCCAGGGCCACCGCCTCGGCGTCGGCGATGGTCATGGTGGTGACGGTCGACGTCTGCCGCTGGCGGCCGGCGACGATGCGGGTTTGGCCGGCGTTGATGGTGATCAGGTTGGTGCCCATCGCGCGGATGCGGTCGAGGATTTCCCGCTCGGCTCCCCGTCCGGCCGACACCATGAGCACCACGGTCGCGATGCCCACGACGATCCCGATCACACTCAGCAACGTGCGCATCTTGTGCGCGGCGAGGATTTCGCACGACAGCAGGATGTTCCGGGAAAGTTTCATGCCGCTGAATGATACACGTGGGCTTCCGGGACGTACAGGGTGACGCACCGGAGCCCGCCTTGGCGGCCGGCCATGGCCCGGCGTCCACTCCGGCAAAAGGCGACGAACCTGCAATCCTACAATAGATTAACGAACGAGCCGGACAAATCCCCCTCGAAAACTCGCCGGTTTCCCAGAGTTTCCATCGAATCTATCGGCCATCAACTCGGCTTGACCGCTGAAGTCGAAGTCGTAGCCCGGCGGACGTTCCAGATCGTTCAAGGCGGCTCGGAGACCTGCCATGGCCGTCGCAAGGTCGCCGCCGGCGAGGCTGGCCTCCACTTCCACCTGCCTCACTTGGTTCTTGCGGATGATTTCCAGCGGCCCCACGGCTTCGTCGACGCGAGCGACGTCGCGCACCCGCACGGCGTTGCCGCCACCTTGCGACAGGACCAGGTCTTCGACGCTCCGGCGGGAGTCCAGTCGCGCTTCGGGCACCAGGAGGCGGATGTCGTAGTATTCGCCCGCCTGGCGGTAGCGGCTGACCACAGCGCCGCCGACCAGCGAGCGCAGGGTTCCGGCCACATCGGCAACAGAGACTCCCAGCTCGGCGGCCTTGGCGCGGTCGATCTTTATTTGGTATTCGGGCTTGGTAATATCCATCGACACGGAAACGTTGCGGAACTGGCCAAGCCCTTCCATGACGTCGCCCGTACGCTGGGCCAAATCGGCCAGCGTGTTCATGTCCTGCCCCCGGACCTCGACCACCACGTCCGCGGCGCGAAGCCCTCGAATGCCCCGGGTGGGCATCTGCCTGGCCATGATCCTCCCGCCCGGAGCGGGCACCTTGCCGACAACCGGCTGCAATTGGGCGGCGAAGTCGCCGGTGCTGATATCCCGCTGGGACTTGGGGACAAGCTGAATGTCGATCTGCCCCTCGTTCGCCACTTCATAGGTGTAAATGCCTTGCACGCGACCGCCGGCCAGGGCGAACGCGCTGTCGATGCGCGGGTCGCCGACGATCCGCTGCTCGATCATCCTCAAGATGCGGTCGGTCTCCTCGACGGAAGCTCCCGTGGGAAGCCGGAGCTTCACCATGATGCGCCCGTCATCGACCATGGGGAGGAACTCGCCGCCCACCCAGCCGATCATCCACACTGCCAAGGCCAACACGGCGACGAACCCCAGCGCGACAAGCCACCGGCCGCGCAGGGCATACTGGAGCACCCACCCGTACCCCTCGGTAAAATGATCGAACCCTCGCTCGAACCAGGTAGGCTGCCGCCCAGGGCCACTCCGGGCAAGGAAGAGCGTGGTCAGCATCGGCGTCATCGCCACCGCCACGGCGAGGCTGACGATCACTATGCCGGCGATGACCAGAATCAACTCGCGGAACAGCAAACTCGTCAGGCCGGGCACGAGCAGGAAGGGCACGAACAGGGCAAGGAACGAGACCGTCGCGGCCACAATGGCGGGCCCCACCTCGGTCGTTCCTCCAACGGCCTGCTCCTGCGGCGTCCGGCTCGGCTGTTCGTGGCGCAGGCGCGTGATGTTCTCAATGACCACGATGGAATTGTCGAGCACCACGCCGATGGCGACCACCAGCCCGCCGAGCGAAAAGATGTTCAACGAGAAACCGGCTAGTTCCATCAGGCCGAAGTTGACAATCAACGTCATCGGCAGGGCCACCAGCATGACCAGCACCTGACGGAAGCTGCCCAGGAACAGGTAGACGACAATGATCAGC
>SKJM01000571.1 GCA_007122045.1 Planctomycetales bacterium
CTTTCACTTCATGTATGGCTACCCCCCGGAGCTTGGTCGGCAGGCAAGTCTCGTCCTCGCAGGCATTCGAGTCGGCTGCATGGCAAGCCTGTTTCTCCTCGTTTTCTTTGGCTGGCAGATATGGGTGGAATGGCCCGAATCATGACTACACAAGTTCGCACCACGGGTCTGCGTGCGAAAACTGGTGAAGCGTCTGCAAAATACCCGAATCACTCCAACCTGATCTTCAGCCCGTACTCCGCCTTGATCCGCAGCAGCGCCTCGGCGTTGCCCCGCGCATCATCCACGGGGTGGTGGGTGTGCTTGGTCTTCCGCAGGCGCTTGAAGTTGGTGAACATATCCCTGACCACTCCCTTGTAGAGCGAGCCCAGGTTCGTCGAGCTATGCCCGAAGGGGTTCTTCCCGAGGAAGTGGTGGAAGTACCAGTTGATGAACTGCCAGTCGAAGCCGTTGTTGTCGGAAATGAACATTGGCTGACCACGCGCTACCTCGGCAATCCAGGCGGCGAACTGCTGCATGACGGCCTTCGGATCGTCGAAGCCGAGCGTTTCCTCCCTCGTGAATCCACTCACCTGGAGCGCCTCCGGAATCCATTGTTCGGAGATGGACTTCAGCCGCCCGTAGAATGTCCGGTCGAGGGTGGGCTCGACCACGATGGCCCCGAAGCAGACCATCGAGTAGTCGCCGGGGATTGGCCCGTCAGCTTCTACGTCCACCATGATGTAGGTCATATTGGCGTCCTCCTGTATCAGGCTCTTGCTGGATCGCCTACCATCTTCTCCAAGCCATTGCGTCTGCTCGCCCGCCTGCGACTCAACCGCGCCGCGGGGCGTTACAGAAGACCCAGCTCACCGGTCGATTTTACCTGCTTTCCAACGGCGGTCAACAGGCCAAATCCCGGGTGACCTGAGCCTCTTGCTGCGTCGCGGGGAGATTCAACGGGGATGCCACCAGTCTGGCCCAATTGCTGATCGGAAGAACTCCTACTCGGCATCGGCCCAGTTGCGGCCCCATTTCATATCCACCTTCAGGGGGACGCGCAGCGACCTCACCCCCGACATCTCCTCCCGCACCAACTCGGCGGTCGCCGCCCGCTCGTCCTCGGGCAGCTCGAAGATCAACTCGTCGTGGATTTGCAGGATCATGCGGGCTTGCAGTCCTTCCTGCCGGAGGCGGCGATGGACGGCCAGCATGGCCAGCTTGATCAGGTCGGCGGCCGAACCCTGGATGACGGTATTGACGGCGGTGCGTTCGGGGAGATTTTTCGCCCGCTCGGCGTCGTGGCGAATGCCGACGATGGCCCGACGCCGGCCCAGGAGGGTTTGCACGTACCCTTGGCGTCGGCATTCGGTCAGTACCTCGGCAAAGAAGCGTTCGACCCGGCCGTAGCGGCGGAAGTAATCGTCGATGAACCGGGCCGCCCGGTCGCGGTCGATGCCCAGCGCCCGGGCAAGCCCGCCCGGGCTCTGCCCGTAGATGATCCCGAAATTGACCGCCTTCGCCTCGCGTCGCATGGCGGGGGTGACCTCCTCGAGGCGAACGCCGTGCACCTCGCCGGCCACGCGGGTGTGGATGTCTTCATCGCGGGCGAACGCCTCGCACAGCCGCTCGTCGGCCGAGAGGTGGGCCAGCACCCGCAACTCGATCTGCGAGTAATCGGCCGCCAGCAGCCGCCAGCCCTCTTCGCCGGGCAGGAAGGCCGAGCGGATCTCGCGCCCCTCGTCGGTGCGCACCGGGATGTTCTGCAAGTTGGGGTCGCTGCTCGACAGCCGGCCGGTGGCCGCCACCACCTGGTTGAAGGAGGCGTGAACCCGGCCCGACCCGGGGTGAACCAGCTTGGGCAGCGCGTCGACATAGGTGTTCTTCAGTTTCGCATACTGGCGGTGCTCGAGGATTTTCGCCGGCAAGGGGTTGCCCATCCGGGCGAGCCCCTCCAGCACGTCGGCGTCGGTGCTCGGGCCGGTTTTGGGCGTCTTCTTCAGCACGGGCAGCTTCAGTTCGTCGAAGAGCACCTGCTGGAGTTGCTTCGGCGAGGCGATGTTGATAGGCCGCCCCGCCAGGCGGTGGATTTCCTCCTCGGTAGCGTCGAGGCGCTCGCCGAAGCGCCGGCTCAACTCGGCCAGCCGGTCCACGTCGAGCTTCACGCCGTGAAATTCCATCTCCACGAGCACGTCGATCAGCGGCACCTCGACCTCGGCCAACAGCCGGCTGAGCCCCCCCTGCTCGATCCGCTCGGCCAAAATCGGCCGCAGGCGCAGCGGCACGACGGCATCTTCGCAGGCGTACTCGGCCACGCGGGCCACGGGCACCTCGTCCATCCGCTTCTGGTGCCTGCCCGATCCGATGACGTCGCTCGTCTTGATCTTGGTGAAATCGAGGTAGCGCAGGGCCAACTCGTCGAGGCTGTGGCTGCGGCGGCCGGCGTCGAGCAGGTAGCTGGCCACCATGGTGTCGAACGCCACGCCGCGCAGCCCGACGCCCACGTTGCGCAGCACGATGGCGTCGTACTTCAGGTTCTGGCCCACCTTCTCGATCTGCTCGTTCTCCAGCACCGGGCGCAGGGCGGCCAGCGCATGTTGCGGGTCGAGGCATGGTTCGCCTTCGGGTGCGCGGACGGGCACGTACCAGGCTTCCATGCCGCTGGTGGCGAAGGAGTAACCGACGATTTCGGCCCAGCGGGGCCAGACGTGCGTGGTTTCGGTGTCGACGGCGATGACCGCCTGCCGGCCGAGCAGGTCGGCCAGGGCGGCGAGCTTCTCCGGCGAGTCGACGACGTGGTAGACGGGCTTCTCGATCGGCTCCTTCGGGGCGATGGGCCGCCCGCCCAACCCCTCCAGCTTCGCGGCGATGCCGCGGAAGCCCAGGTCGTGGAACAGGTTGCGCGCCGCGGTCACGTCGATGCCGCCCACTCGGCCGGCCGGCCAGTCGACGGCCACCGGCACGTCGCGCTTCAGCCGCACCAGTTTGCGGCTCAGGACCGCCTGATCGTGGTAAGTCTTCAGGTTCTCCCGGCGTTTGGCGCCCGGCACTTCATCGGCACGCTCGAGCACGGCGTCGAGGGTGCCGAACCGCTGGAGCAGGTCGCGGGCCAGTTTGGGCCCAATGAGCGGCACGCCCGGCACGTCGTCGGTCGAATCGCCCACCAGGGCCTGGAAATCGACCACTTGCTCCGGGC
>SKJM01000562.1 GCA_007122045.1 Planctomycetales bacterium
CCGCCGAACGGATCGTCGTCCTGTGGCGCCGGCTGTTGCTGTGGGGCGCCGAACGGATCATCCGCCTGCGGAGCCAGCTGTTGCCGCGGGGCGCCGAACGGATCGTCGGCCGGCGCGGCTGGCCGCGCCGGCGGCGCAGCAAACGGATCGTCGGCCGGCGCGGCCGGCCGGGCCGGCGGCACAGCAAACGGATCGTCGCCGGGAACATCGGGCCGGACCTCGTCCCGCCGCTCCGGCACCTCTTCCTGCAGAGCCTCCTGCACGATCTCCCGCCGTTCCGGCACAATCTGGTTGTGCCGCAGGGGCTCGGAAAGCTCCAATTCGTGCAGGCACTGGACGAATCCCGTCTCGCTCGCAAGGTAAATCCGGTCGGTTTGGTCGTTGCTCAGCCGGACGGGCAAGGGGCCGGTAAACACGCTGTCGAGCCGGGCACCGCTCTCGATGTCGAGCACGAGCAGGCGGTCGGCCATGTCGAATGCGTACACCCGCGTCTCGCTCGCGGCCACGAACTGCCGCACGTGCGGCACCCACCATTGCTGCTCGCCGGTCCGGGCGTCCAGCGAGTACATGCCGCCGAGCTGCGTGGTGACGAACAGGCGGGGGAAGACCAAGGCCGGCTGCTCAATGATGGCTTCGCCGCACGAGTAGCGCCACACCGTCCTGCCGGTCTTTTCGACCAAGGCGTACACGTAGCCGTCGCGCGAAGCCGTGAAGATGGTGCCCGTCGCCCCGGTAATTCGCGGGTCGGGGGGCAGATACGTGGCCCGCGATTCGATCGGCCCTTGGGTTGGCAGCCGATAGTTGAGGTTCAGCCCCTGGGGGTTGCGCGGATCGATCGAACCGGTATACAAGTATCCGCGTTCGGTCGGCCACGTGACGTATTCCTCGACGTCGCTTTGGGTGGTCACCAGCGGCTGCACCGCCGTCCGCCCATACGCTCGGGCCGAAAGCGGCGGGCCCGCCTCCTGGTTCACGCGGATGTCTTCGCGGCGCTCGGCCCGCAGTTCCTCGAGTTCGTCCTCGGTAAGGCCGGCGGGCAGTCTGCCCAATTCGCGCAGCGGATCGGTGAGTGGTTCCACGCGGAAGGCCACCATCATGCCGTTGAGCATGGGCACGTAGGCCCGGCGCCGGCTCAGGGCGGGTCCCGCGCCGGGGGCGCCGGGCAACTCGCGTTCCAGCAGCAGGTCGCCGTTGTAGCGATTGACCACGTACAGGCGCGACCCGTTCACCACGGCCAGCAGGTCGTCGTTGACTCCCGGCTGCAAACTGGGGTGATCGGGCCGGCCGATTTGCCGGGCCCAAAGTGTCTGGCCCGTCTCGGCGTCAATCGCGTGAACCATCGCTCGGTCCGACTGCGCGTACAGGACCCCCTCGTACAGGGCCAGATACCGCAAGCGAGCCCGGCTGCGGTCGACTTGCAGTTGGGCAATCCAGGGCCGCGCCAGCCCATGCCGAGCGGCCTGCGTCTCGGAGATTATGGTGTTGCGGGGACCGGCCTCGGCGGGTAGCGCGGCCAGCGAAATGACAATGGAAAGCAAGGCGGAGGGGACAAAGACGCTTCGAAGCATGACAGCACTCTGCACGTTGAGGATCGAACGAGCCCGGTACGCGGCAACCGGTATTTCCGATTCCATTATACTCACCAATCACAGGGAACGCACGCGGAAAACCCGCCAGCGGCCGGCATGCCCCCGCGGTGGGGGTCCGGTGTGAGGCCCGCCCCCGGCCGGCACGCCCGGCCGGGAGCGGTGGTCCGTCGGATAAACCCCTCTAAAGGCTGGTTGTCCGCCAACCAACTTGTGTGCAGCAACGTGCCATTTCGTCCTAATCCGACACCAGCCCTAGACCCATCGGCGTTCTAACCCTACCATGACGGTTACTTCCCGGCCCATCGGCCTTCAAGACAATCGACCATGGCGCGCAAGAAGCAGACAAAGTCGGCTCACAAACCTATCCCTCAGCGGGGAGCGAGTCCGCTCATTGGGCCCTCCCGCAAGACCGAAGACGACTCCGCAGAGGCGTTGGACCGCGCGGCCGAGGAGGTCCTCGGTTACCTGAACTTCGCGTCCGGGCCCGCCGACCCGAAAGTGTATGCAAACGTGAACCGGCTCCTGGCCGCGTTGGAGGAACCGCCGGAGGGCGATGCGGATCCGGCTTGGCGTCGCTTGTACGGCCAACTTCGCCAGCGGCTCGCCCGGTTGGAAGCCGAGTCGGCCGCATTCCGCGAGTCGGAGCAGGCGGCTTCGCTGTTGCGAATCGTGTTTGAGGAGCTGTTACCGGCCTATTCGCGTTGGCACGCCGATCTGCTTGTGCACCAGAGCGAGGAGGAGTTGTTTCGCCCGTTTTTCATCGGCCGGGCGTTGGAGGCCGCTTTGTCCCAGGGTGGGCCTTGGACCGAGGTGCCACGGATCGTCCAGGGCGCGCTCGATCGGTTGAACGGCTACATCGGCTACCGGCCGGTCGCCGTGCTGGAAACCGAGCAGAAGATTCAACCCTACGAGCACGAATGGGTTGCGCCCATCCCCCTTTATCTGCGGGGTGCCGGAGTGGCGGTGGGACCCTATGCCGAACTGATCGAGGGGGCCTTGGCCATCCTCCAGCGGACCAGCTCCGCCATCCTGTTCCAGGCCTTCTTCGAGTTGGAGCGGCTTGACGAGTTGTCGATGGATCCGCGGGCGTACGATTTCGACCACCCGGTGAACAAGCGGCCCAACTACCTCTACGGCCAGTGGGACCTTGGTCAACTCGACACGTCGGGCTATGCCCGGCGGTTCGTGGTCCACCAAATCGCGCTGGAGGCGATCCTCGATCGCGTAACCAAGACGCCCGACATGCCGCGCGAGGAACTCATGCTCGAGGCCGCCGCCGTGTTGGCCTGCACGATGTTGATGGGGTCGGGCGTCAGCGCGAACCGACCCGGCGCGCACGATTCCAACGCCACGCTTGCCACCCTGGTTCAGCCCATCGCCGCCTACCGCGACCAGTTCTACGAGCAGTTGCTCGACGAATTGAAGGGCGGGCACGCGCGGCGGCTGCGCCGCGAAGCCCGGCAACTCCACCAGCCCTTCGGCGGCTCCCGCCAGCACTTCAATCAGTACATCACTCTTCGGCGGGCCGAGCAGCTCCAGAACGTCCACTTGGCGCTGCTGTACGCGCGCATCGGGGCCACCGAGGCGGCCGAGCAGCAGGTTCGCAACGTACCGGTCGCCTCGGCGCGGATGAGCTGCGACATCGAATGCCGCATGGTCGCCGCCGACCAGCATCTGGGCGGCGGCCGGCTGGCGGCGGCGCTGGAAGCGGCCCGCGATGCGGAAGACCTCCTGCACCGGGCCATCCACTGCGGGGCCATGGTCGATCCGTGGAACATCCTGGGCTTCGGGGGGCAATTCAGCCTCTTCCCGGCCATGGAAAACAGCGTTCACGACTTCCGCGTCGATGAACTGATGGAGACCGTCGGCGGGCTGTTCGACCTGGTAGTGCAGATCCGCAAGGAAGGGGCGGCGGTCGGAAAGCAGACGGTCGAGCGGCAGGCGGCCGAGCGGCTCGACGCGCTCGCCGCATGGTGGGACAAGTTCGCCACCGTCGAGGTCGTGGGCGACGAGGGCGTGTCCGGACGCGAAACGTGCGAGTCGGCCGAACACGTGGCCGGGGCGCTGCGGGCGTGGCACGCCGCGGGCACCGCCGCCGGCGACCTGGGCTTCTGGCGCGACCGCGTCGAGCAATTCCGCTCGCCAAAGGCCTACGCCCTGGTCATCGACGCCCTATTGGAACTCGGCGATCCGGTGGCCGCCATGGCCCTGCTGGTGCAATGGCTCAGCCGTGCCGACACGATCCCCCTGACCGAGGAGGGGTACGCCTTTTACGACCTCGCACTGCGTTGGATGGAGCAGCTCTGGCGCCGGCGCCCGTCGCAGGAAGACGCCCCGGCTCCCCTGCCATCCGCCGAACGGTGGCCGCTGGCGTGCAAGTTCCTCGATTACATCGAGGCCAATGCCGACGAGTATTGGACCTGTCCCGAGTTCCAGCTTGCCGAAGGGACGCCTGCCAATTCCAACGGCGCCGAACCGGGTGCGGAGGAGGCCCTCGGCGACGAGGACGAGGAGTACGACGATGGTGGGCTATACGGTGCCGCCTACGAAGGGGTCACATATCGCGACAGCACCGACGACGGGATTGACAGCTCGCTTTTCGACACCGGGCAGGCCGGCAGCGACGAGGAACTCATCCACGAGGCCGAGCGGCTCGTGCGGCGGCTGTCGTTCCTCGGAATGCTCGCGCAGCTTTGGAAACAGGCGGCCATCGGCCCCTCGGCCGGCGACTTGCCCAACCGCGACGAGCAGTTGGCCCAGTGGCTCGCCCGCGCAGAAGAAAACCACGTGGCCTTGCTCCGCCTTCTGCAGACGGTTCACCGTTACGAGCTTCCTCCCCCGCGCAGTACGGCCGACTCGCTGGCCGAGTTTGAACGCCGGCTTGCCCTGAAGGAGATGCTCATCGAGCAGGTGTGCGGCGCTTGCCTGGAGACGGCCGACGCGGCGCGGATCATCCGGGTGGCGATGGACGCGCCGCCGTCGAGCGAACCCCGCGCCGACTGGGAACGGCCGATGGAGCGCGTGCTGCGCGCGGTGGTGCGCGACGACCGGCGGGGCGTGCGCACCGCTTGGCGCAACCTGATGCGCAAGCTGCGGAAGCACCCGCTGCTGTTCGTCGCCGTGGCCCGAGGCGGCGACCCGGCGCGCATTGTGGCCTCGCGGGGAATCCAGTGGATGCTGCTTCGACTGCTGAACTACCTGCCGCGGCTGGGGTTGCTGGCCGAGACCGCCGAACTACTCCAAACCGCGCAGAAGATGGAGCTGGACCACCCGGTCGGCCCCGGCGCCATCACCGAGTTCGATCACCTATTCCAGTCGGGGTTGCGGGCGATCGTCCGCGCGCTGGTCGGCTCGGCGGAGGATTGGAGTCCCGGACTGCCGGAGGCCTCCGACGCCCCCATCGTCGCCTTGCTCGAACGGCTGGTCGAATCGCTGATGCGGCTCTGGTTCACCCACAGCCGGGGCCTGCGGCTCTCGCCCGTCGAGGCGCTCCACGACGAACGGCGCTGGCGCGAAGTGAAGCAGTTCATCGCCGACTACGGCGACGAATTGTTCACGCAGCGATTCCTGATGAACGCGGGGAACCTGCGGGCGATCCTTCACGAAGGGGCGCAGGCGTACCTCGATGCGCTGGCCGACGAGCCGGACGGCGAGGCCGAACTCCGCCTGGTCCACGACCTCGACCGGCGCATCAGCCGTAAGTCCGCCGCTCGCTCCTTGGAACTGATCCTCGAAATCATCCTCGAACACTACCCCGAATACGTCGATTATAACAATACCACCACGCAGTCCGACCGCGGCGAGATGCTCTACACCCTGCTGGACGTGCTGCGCGTGCTGGGCAGTTACCAGCGGGTGGCGATGAACCTCCAGCCGGTGGTGGCCGCCCACGACGAGCTGGTGCGCGGCGGCCGCCTCTCGGCCGCCGAAGCCTGGGAGCAGGCCGTGGCCCAGCAGTCGACCGAACTGGCCGACGAACACCTGCGCCGCTTCGAGCAGCTCAGCCGCCGTTACGGCATGCGGCTGCGCAGCATCGCCGACCGCCTGGCCGAGCGATTTGTCCAGCCGCTCATCGTCGACCGGATGCGGGCCCTGGTCCGGCCCGCAATGGGGCAGCAGCGCGAAGGGACCGGCACCGAGGCGCTGGAGCAACTCCGCGCGCACATTACTCCGTTTGCCGAGAACCTGTCCGGGGCGGGCTTCGAAGTTCCCACCTGGCTCGAGGCCCTTGAAGACGAGGTCGACCGCGTGCGCGACGACACCGACGCCCAAGGCGACCTGCCCGACCCCCTCTTGGAGCTACCACTGCACCGGCTGGGCTGGGAGGACGCCGTCCGGCAGGTCGACCGCATCGGCCAGGAACTGGCGTAGGGCCCGGCCACACCGCAGGATGGACATTCGTATCCGTCCTTCGCCCGGCGGACCAGAATGCCCATCCTACGGCAACGCCGACCCGCTTTCGCCCAGGTGGGAGGCCGCGCCTTGCACGGAGATGACCAGCCGTTACAATCGAAAGAGGGCCCTCGCGGCACCGCCAGTTGGCGGGTTGCCGCCGCGGGTGGACCGACCGATGACCCACTCGTACGCACACCCCGGTTCCCCACGATCCGGCTCGGCCCGCAGGACCGGCGCAAGCAACGCAAGGAAGGCACCATGAACGACGTACTGGCCGTCATCCTGGCCGGCGGGAAAGGCACCCGATTGGAGCCACTCACGCGCGATCGGGCCAAGCCCGCCGTGCCCTTCGGCGGCGCCTACCGCATTATCGACTTCACGCTTTCGAACTGCATCAACAGCGACATCCGCAAGATCCTGGTGCTCACCCAGTACAAGGCGATGAGCCTCGACCGCCACGTGAGCCTGGGGTGGCGCGGCTTCCTGTGCCGCGAGTTGGGCGAATTCGTCGATCTCGTCCCGCCCCAGCAGCGCATCGACGAACACTGGTACCAGGGCACCGCCGACGCCGTCTACCAGAACATCTACACCATCGAGAAGGAACAGCCGAAGTACGTGGTGATCCTGGCCGGCGACCACATCTACAAGATGGACTACGCCAAGCTGGTCGGGACGCACATCGAGTCGGGGGCCGACGTGACCGTCGGGGCGCTGCGGGAGCGGCGGGAGCAGTGCACCGAGTTCGGCGTCATGCAGGTCGATGCCGATTACCGCATCATTGGGTTCGACGAAAAACCGGCCGACCCGAAGCCCATTCCCGGCGACTCCGAGCACGCCCTGGCCTCGATGGGTGTCTACGTGTTCACCGCCCGGTTCCTGTTCGAGCACCTCTGCCTCGACGCCACGCAGCGGAGGAGCAGCCATGATTTCGGGCGGGACATGATCCCCTCGATCATCGACTCCGCTCGGGTCTTCGCCTACCCCTTTATGGACGAAAACCGCAAACGGGAGGCCTACTGGCGCGACGTGGGCACAATTGACGCCTATTACGAAGCCAATATGGACCTGGTGGCCGTCGACCCGCTGCTGAACCTGTACGACCAGCGCTGGCCCATCCGCACCTACATGCCGAACCTCCCGCCGCCGAAGTTCGTATTTGCCGAGGAAGGCGAAGGCGCCCGGCGCGGCGACGCCGTCGACAGCATTGTGTGCGTCGGTTCGATCGTTTCCGGCGGCCGGGTCGAGCGGAGCGTACTCGGCGCCCGCGTGCGCATCAACAGCTACGCCCAAGTGGAAGACTCGATCCTCTTCGATCGGGTGGACGTGGGCCGATACGCGAAGATCCGCCGGGCGATTATCGACAAGGACGTCCGCATCCCGGCCGGCGCCGAGATCGGCTACGACCCGGCGCTCGACCGCGGGCGCGGCTTCATCGTCACCCCAAGCGGCATCACGATCATCGCCAAGACCGACGGCACGGAACACCAGTTTCACACCACCGGCCGGGAGCAGCTTGTCACCCCATAAGAACTGTATTCTCCACCCCCATCCTGTAGGGTGGACGTTCCGTCCGTCGGCCCCAAGACGGACAAGAATGTCCATCCTACCGGCACATGACGACCCGCCGCCTCCAACCACTCCCCCGAGCCACATCCGTATGCGAAACGTTGTTCTCTCCATCGTCTTGGCCGTGTGGTTTCCGGCTTTCGCGGCCGCCGACTCCTCGCAGTTGGGCGGCTCGCCCGCCCGAAACAACGCCCCCGAAACCGGCGCCCTACCCACCGAGTGGAACATCGGCGGCTTCGACTGGCGCACCGGCGACTGGCGCCCCGGGGGCGCGGAGAACATCCTGTGGGTGGCGCGCCTGGGATCGCAGACCTACGGCACACCCATTGTGGCCGGAGGGCGCATCTTCGTCGCCACGAACAACGGCACCGGCTACGTGCGCCGGTACCCGCCCGATGTCGACCTCGGCTGCCTGCTGTGCTTCCGGCAGGAAGACGGGCGATTCGGGTGGCAGCTCTCGCGGGAGAAACTGCCCCAGGGACGCGCCCTCGACTGGCCCGACCAGGGAATCGTCAGCTCGCCCCTGGTCGAAGGGGACCGTGCCTGGATCGTGACCAACCGCGGCGAAGTGGTCTGCGTCGACGTCGACGGCTTCTACAACCACCGCAACACCGGGCCTTACCGCGACGAGCCCTCCGAGGACCACCGCGAGGCCGACATCGTGTGGATTTACGACATGATCGGCGAGTTGGGCGTCCAGCCGCACAACATGAGCAGTTGCTCGGTCACCGCGGCGGGCGACCTGCTGCTGGTCAACACGAGCAACGGGGTGGACGAGTCGCACGACACCATCCCCGCCCCCGACGCGCCCAGCTTCATCGCGCTGGACAAGTACACGGGCGAACTGGTGTGGGCCGACGCCTCGCCGGGCGAAAACATTTTGCACGGCCAGTGGGGCTCGCCCGCCTTCGCCGTCCTCGGCGACGTGCCCCAGGCCGTCTTCCCCGGCGGCGACGGGTGGCTATACAGCTTCCGCGCCGAACGCACTGCCGACGGCAGGCCCGAACTGCTCTGGAAGTTCGACACCAACCGGAAAACCGCCCGGTGGGGCGGCGGCGGCATGGGCGAGCGGAACAACCTGATCGCCACGCCGGTCATCCACGACGGGCTGGTGTATATTGCCGGGGGGCAGGACCCGGAGCACGGCGAGGGCCCGTCGATCCTCTGGTGCATCGACCCCACCCGCCGCGGCGACGTGAGCCCCGAACTCGTCTTCGACGCCGACGGCAACCCCCTGCCCCCGCGCCGCGTGCAGAACTGCGACCTCGACGCCGGCGAGAACACGCGGCCGAACCCCAACTCGGCCGTCGTCTGGAACTACACCGGCGCGGACGTCGAGGGCCGGCGCTCCTTCGAGGAGACCATGCACCGTACCATCAGCATGGCGGCCATCCGCGACGGCCTGCTGGTGATTCCCGACTTTGCCGGCCTGATCCACTGCGTCGACGTGAAGACCGGCGAGGTGCACTGGACGCACGATACGCTCGCCTCCATTTGGGGGTCGCCCCTGATCGCCGACGGCAAGATCTACGTCGGCGACGAAGACGGCGACGTGACCGTCTTCCGCCTCTCGCCCGAGAAGGAAATCCTCGCCACCAACAACATGGCCGACTCCATCTACAGCAGCCCGGTGGCCGTCGGGAACATCATCTACATCTCCACCCGCCGGTACCTCGTGGCGATTGGCGAGACGGCCGAGGGCGAGTAATCCGGATCAGGACTCTTCAGGGAGGCCCGGAAGGGGCACGCCTGGAGGAGCGGGAATCGGTTCGGGCATGGGGGCCGGCAGGGCATCGGGGTGAGGCCCGACCGGGGCCGTTTCCGCGCCGGGCGGGTCCGCATCGGCCCGCACGGCGCCCGGCGTGATCTCGCCCGGGTCGAGCCACACGCCGCGGTCGTCCAGCCGCATGGTGCCCAGATCGAGGTCGAGGTTCATCCGCTGCACCTCGTAATCGACCCACAGGTTCAGGAAGCTGTCCTGGGCGCTGAGCAGCCCGGACAGGGCCGACACGAGGTCGCGGGCCATGGTCGCGCCGAACACCTGCTCTTCGCCCGGCCGGGGGGGGCGCAGCAACCGCAGTTGCGTCAGCTCGACCTGGGCGATGGCCACTTGCACGCCCTCGCGCCGAAGTTCGAAGTCGAGCTGATTCAACTCGATGCTGCGGAGCGTTTCGCGCAGCGTTTGCGTAACGCCGTCCTCGAAGGCGTAGTATTCGCGGCGCGCGCGGTCGTAGTCGATGAGGGTCTCGCGGTAGACGTTCCGTTCGGCCAGCCGCGTGAGCGGCGCGTCGAACTGCAACCCCACGCGGAGGCGGCCGGTCGTACTGCGGAAGCCCACGGGATTGTTGCCCACGGTGCCCATGTCGCCGGAAAAAGTGACGTCGAGGTTGCCGCGCAGCGCGTTGGCCGCGATTTCGACCCGCCGCCAGCGGTCGACGAGCGCGGCGCGGGCGTTCATCCAGTCGAGGCGATATTGGCGGGCCGTTTCGACGGCGTCCTGCCACGGCAGGTCGACGGCCGTGAGGGTGACGGTATCGAGCCGCGTCCACGCTTGCACGAGGGCGAGCGAGGCCAGATCCTGCGCCAGCCGGCGCAGGGTGACCACGAGTTCCGCCAGTTGCGCAGGGGGCGGCTCGCCCGGCGCCGGCGCCAAGGCCTCGGCCACTTCCGGCCGGTGGTAGGGTTCCATCTCGGCGAGGACACCCTCCATGTCGGCTTGCATGCGAAGGAATTCGCGGCGCAGCCGTTCGACGCGCGCGTTGAGGGCTTCCGGGCTCACGGCGGTGCGTTCCACGTCGCCGGCGTGTACTTCGGGCCGCTCGGCAAGCCGGTGCAGGCTGGCCGTCCGCGCCGGCAGGGCCAGCTCGAGATGCTCCATGTCCCTCTCGAGAAGGGCCAGGGCCGTCGCGGCCAAGTCCGTCACGTGGGCAATCGAGGCGGCCAGGTTGTCCGGCGGCGGCACTTCCGGATCGCGAACCTCGACCAGCAATTCGGCAATGCGGTCCTGGGCGTCGGTCGTCCGAGGATCGATCAGGTCGAATCGGTCCAGTAGCGGATCGTCGACCTTGACCGGCAGGCCCGGCGGAAGGCCGAGTTGCACCTTGTACGCGTCGAGGCGGTCCTGATAGGTCTTGTTCAGGGAAAGCAGCCGGCTTTGGGCGCTATAGAGGGCCTGCCGGGCGAGATCGACCTGGAAGCGGTCGATGCGGCCCGCTTCGAACGCCGAGTCGAGCTGATCGAGGCTTTCGCGCAGCCCCGCTACGTTCGCCCGCTGATTGCGGATGCGAATCTGTTGCTCCATCAGCGCCAGCAGTCCGGCCGCCCCCGGGCTTCCCCCCGGGCTGACGGTGCCGAGCCCGATGCCCGCCGGCGAGGGGCCGGGGTCGGGCGCCCGGCCGGCGACCGTGTGGGCGTAGAACGAGCGGCGGAAGCGTTCCATCTGGCGGATGTTGGCCAGCAGGGCCCGTTCCGCGTCGGTGAGCGATTCGAGGACCACGGCGCGGCCCGCCCCCCGCAAGAGCGGCTGCACCAGCGAGAGGTCGAGGACCGAATGGGCCGAGAACTCGTCGGGGCCGGCGAACTGCCAGACGAGCGAGTTGGCCACCCCGGCTACCAACTCGGTGCCGGTGGCAAATCGTCTTCGCACTTCGAGGATACGGGCCATGTCGGTGTTGATGGCCAGGATGCTGGCCGGCCCGCCCGGCCGGTCCGGGCCGTCGGCGGTGAAGAACGTCGAGTGGCCGCCGAAGAACTGGGCGTCGAACCGGAACTGCTGGAAGGAGACGTCCAGGGCCGAGAGGTACAGATTTTCCAGCTCATTCTGGTACCGCCGCGAGTGCAGCCGGGCCAGCAGCACGGCCGACTCGCGGTCGAGCACGACGTTCCCCCCCTCGTCGTACGGAAGGTATAGCATCCACCAGGGGTTCTCCACAAAAGGTGTCCTGCCGTACCGCTTCCACGCGCGGGAACCGGGTTTGCCGTCCACACACTGCATGAGCTGGTGCGAGGTTGGGTCATCCGGCGGCATGGGGGGCCAGTTCGGACAGTGGGGGTCGTGCATCCGCGATTGTGGCGCCGTGTCGATCGTATAGTCGTCCAGTTCCCAACCGGGCCCACAACCCCCCCGCTCGACGAGGCTGTACGCCTCGAAGTCCGCCTGTTCGCGATAAAACGA
>SKJM01000724.1 GCA_007122045.1 Planctomycetales bacterium
GCGGGCTTCCAAGTCGACCGTCAGCCGGTAACCCGGGTGCGCGGCCACGCGCCGAAACAAATCGTCCACCTGTGCCTCGTCGAGCCGGATGGGCAACATGCCGTTTTTGAAGCAGTTGTTGTAGAAGATGTCGGCGAAGCTGGAGGCGATAATCACGCGGAACCCGTAATCGGCCAGCGCCCAGGGGGCGTGTTCCCGGCTCGAACCACAGCCGAAGTTGCGCCGGGCCAGGAGGATGGTGGCGTCTTGAAATTCGGGCCGGTTGAGTTCGAAATCGGGATTCGGCGTACCGTCGTCGCGCAGGCGCCAGTCGAAGAACAGGTACTGGCCGAAGCCGGTCCGCTCGATTCGCTTGAGGAACTGTTTCGGGATGATCTGGTCGGTATCGACGTCGGAGCGGTCCATGGCCGCCACCAAGCCGGTGTGCGTGACGAAGGGTTCCATGCCGGGAGATTACGGGATCCGTGGAAATGGGTAATGGTTCGATGGTATTCTACCGGAAAACGCCGCCGGGGGTAGGGCACGCCCGCCGACGCCGCGTCTTGCGACCTTTCGCTCGGGTGGATATGCTGAAGCCGGGTGTGTCGTTCAACGGGGTTTCCGTGTGTGGCGATGGTGACGGCGGGGCTGCCTTCGCCCCCCCTTTGGGGCGCGCGCCCGAATCTCCCAACAGGTACGAGTAAACCCATGAAAGCGGCCTATATCGAGCGAACGGGGCCTCCGGAAACGATCGTCTACGGCAAGCTGCCGAAGCCCAAGCCCGTCGGCTCCCAGGTGCTTGTCAAGGTTCGGGCGGTGGCCGTGAATCCGGTCGACACTTACATTCGGGCGGGCACGATCCCGGTAGACCTGCCGGAGAAGTTCGTCGTCGGCTGCGATTTGGCCGGTACGGTGGAGGCCGTCGGGCCCGAGGTCGAGCGGTTCCGGCCCGGCGACCGGGTCTGGGGCAGCAACCAGGGATTGTTGGGACGCCAGGGTACGTTCGCTGAATACGCCGCCATCGATGAGGGTTGGCTGTACCCCACCCCCGATGAAATCGACGACCGGCAGGCCGCCGCCATCGCCCTGGTGGGCATTACCGCGCACCTGGGCCTGTTTCGCGAAGCGCGGCTGGAGGCGGGCGAGACGGTGTTTGTGCATGGCGGGTCCGGCGGGGTGGGCTCGTGCGTGGTGCAAATGACCCGGGCCGCCGGCGCCCAGGTTATCACCACCGCCGGCAACCCGGAAAAGGTCCGGATATGCCGTCAACTGGGCGCCCATGCCGTAGTCAATTACAAGAAACAGGACGCCGACGCGGCCATTCGGCGGTTCGCTCCCCATGGGGTGGACGTTTGGTTCGAGACCCTCCGCGAGCAGAATTTGGACCGGACCGTCGACCTGATGGCGCCTCGCGGCCGGATCATCATCATGGCGGGCCGGGAGAGCCGTCCGCGCCTGCCGATCGGCGCCTTCTATGTCAAGGACTGCAAGCTGCTGGGCTTTGCCATGTTCAACGCACCGCCGGAGGTCCAGCGCAGGTGCGCCGCCGAGATCAACCGTTGGATGGCCCGCGGCCGGCTCCGCCCGGTAATCGACCGCGTCCTGCCGCTGGCGCAGGCGGCCGATGCCCACCGGTTGCAGGAAGAAAGCACCCTGGGCCGTTCCGGCACGCTGGCCGGCAAGATCGTGCTGGTGCCGTAGGCCGGCACGAACCGGCTCCGCGGCTACCCCACACCCGTGCCGTAAGGCCCTCACTCGACTTCGATCTTGTCGATCCGAACGCGGGTCTGGGACTGACGGTGGCCGGTCCTTCGCCGGGAATTCTTTCGGCGCCGCAGTTTGCCGACGCCGAGCTTCGGCCCCTGCTCCGCTTGGAGCACCTCAGCGGTTACCCGAACAGCCTGAAGGAGGGGACGCCCGACCGACAGTCCCTCATCGTTACGGTAAGCCAACACCCGATCGAACTGAATCGACTCGCCGGCCGGCACTTCACGGTAATCGAGGACCACCTCCTGGCCTTCCTCGACCCGGAATTGGCTCCCGCCATCTTCTATAATCGCGTACATGACACACCACACGCAGTTGAGAGATTCCCAGTTCCCGGCATCCGAGAGCATCAAAACACAATAGTTTACCGGTTCGCGCCGGCGACTTCAAGGGGGGGCCCCGATTTCCAGTGGCCCCGATTTCCAGTGCCCCGATTTCCAGCCGGTGCGCCGGTCCCCGCCAATGGCCGAATCGGTAGGCTAGGACGGGGGCTCGGCGGGGTTCGCCGGCGCCGGTTCGCCGCCGTCTTCGCCCTCGATGTAGCGGTACTCTTCGACGATATTCAGCGCGTGATTGCCGATACGTTCCATTTGCACGGCGATGTCGATGTTCAGCAGTTCGGCCTCGATATCGCCGCCTTCACGCATGCGCGAAGTGGCGTTCCGTCGAAGCGACTTGCGCATTCGGTCGGTGCGCTCCTCAAGTTGCTGCGCGTGTTCCAAGTTGGCGTCGGTCACCCGCCGGAACAGGTGGGTGCGGTAAAACGCGATGAATTCCTGGATCGTGTGCGCGAACTCGAGCAACCGCGCGTTCGCCTCGGGATCGAATTCCTTTTTGGAACGGTATTTCTTGCGGACCAGCTTTACCAGCCGGCTGATGCAGTCGGCCACCTGTTCCATTTCGGAGACGACCTGCAACAGGGCCGCCACCGATTGGGCGTGACGTTCGTCCAACCGGTGCGTGGAACTGCGGACCAGGTAGGTCGTGATGTCGGAAAGCATGACGTCGGTGAGGCGTTCCATGGCGCGCAGCTCCTCGACGTCGGCGGAGCGGTCGTCCTTCGGGTGCTCGAAGATATGGACAAACCGGTCCATCATTTCCTGGTTCAGCCCGGCCATGCGCCGGATGGCGTTCTCGGCCTCCGGCAGATTCAGTTCTCCCACGTCGACGATGCCCTGCGAGATGAACCGCAGGCGTTCCGGCGCGAACCTGTCCTCCTGGGGGTCCTTCACCCAGCGCGTCACAATGGTCGCCAGCAAGGGCGTGAAGCCGATCAACAGGGCGCTGTTGAGAAAATTGAACATCGTATGGAACAGGGCCAGGGCGATGGCCAGGTCGCCGCCCAGGTCGTTGCTTCGAAGCGCCTCGGGCAGGCGGTCGGCCAGCCACATGGTCAAACCTGCAAACAGCGGAAAAACACATAGC
>SKJM01000522.1 GCA_007122045.1 Planctomycetales bacterium
CGCGGGGCGGCCGAGGCCGTCGAGCGGCTGGGCCTGGCCCACCGCGCCCGCCACCGGCCCGGCCAACTCAGCGGCGGCGAGCAGCAGCGCGTGGCGATTGCCCGGGCGATCGTCCACCGGCCGCCCCTGCTGCTGGCCGACGAGCCGACCGGCAACCTCGACCGCGCGACCGCCTCCGACGTGATCGCCCGGCTCGATGAAATCCGCCGCGAGTTGGGCACCACCGTGGTCATGGTCACGCACGACCACGAGATGGCCGGGCGGGTGGCCGACCGGGTGTTGCACCTGCGCGACGGACGCCTGGCAGACGGGGAGGACCGCCCGCCATGAGAGCTTGGAACATCGCCCGAATGGCCGTTGGCGGGCTGCGCCGCGCGCCGCTGCGGGCGGGCCTCACGGCCATGGGGGTGGCCATTGCCGCCGGGGCATTGCTGACGATGGTCGGGTTCGCCACGGGGCTGCGCCGCCAGGCGGAGGCCCCCTTCCGCGCCCTCGACCTGTTCAAGAACATCGAGGTGAGGCCGCTGGAGACCAGCGAGTCGAGCAATCCGGCGGCGCTCGACGACGATGCGCTGCGCCGCATGGAGGAAATCGCCGGCGTCGAGCTGGTATACCCCGACATTCGCCTCCGCGGCCTGACTCTCTCCCACGCCGGCCATTCGGCCGGCGGCATCGCCATGGCGGCGCCCCGGGAGGCCCTGGCGCTGGGGGCGGCCGAAGACATGCTGCTGGCCGGACGGTTCTTCCGCGAGCACGACCGCGAGGCGGTCCTCGGCACCCGGCTCGCCCGCGACCTGGGCTTCCCCAACCCCGCCGAGGCCCTGGGCGCCACCATCACGATCGAGGCCGCCGGACTCGCGCCCACCGACGCCACCACGTTCGCCTTCCAGCACGAAACCATCGAGGTGACGGTCGTGGGCGTATTCGAAACGCCGGCGCTGATGCCGGGCCACGCCCAGCGCGTGGCGCTGCTGCCGGTGGAACTGATGAAACGCATGCCCCGTCTGCCCGACGGCACCACCCTCGACCTGCTGAAGGCCGGCAAGAGCGCCACGGCGGTGGGCTACCGGCGTGCGACGGTCCGCGTGCGGAACCCGTCGGACCTGATCCCCGTCGAAGCGGCGGTCGGCCGGCTGGGCTTCCATACCCGCACCGTCGCCGGCCGCTTCGAGGAAATCCGCATGTTCCTGGTGTTCCTCGAGGTCATTCTGGCCGCCATCGGCACGGTGGCCCTGGTGGTTGCCGCGCTGGGTATTGTCAACACGCTGCTCATGTCGGTTACGGAGCGCTACCAGGAGATCGGCATCTACAAGGCCCTCGGCGCGTCCAACGGCGACCTGGCCGTGCTCTTTCTCACCGAGGCCGGCCTGCTGGGCGTATTGGGCGGGGCCGCCGGCCTGGGGCTCGGCTGGGGGTTCGCCCGCGGCGTCGAAACGGCCGTGAACATCTACGCGCGGGGGCAAGGCGTGCACGGGCACCTCGACCTGTTCGGCTTCCCCGGGTGGCTGCTGCTGGCCATTCTCCTGTTCTCGACGCTGGTGAGCATCGTGGCCGGCATCTACCCGGCGCTGCGGGCGGCACGGATCGACCCGATCCGCGTGTTGCGAAGGGAGTGGTGACGGCGGGCTCCGTTCCGGCGGCCAACTTGCATTGAAGGATCCCGCGGCTGTTCCGCCGCGCTTGAGCATCGGCGCTTACCCCGTCACGGCGGGGACCTACCACCCCGTGGCCGTATGCGTGGGCCCTGCGAGTTGGTCTTGACGGTTGACTTTTCACGCCAAGTGCAGGTAGAAAAGCTGAAAGTCAAGACCCGCCTCCCCCTGTCTGCGGTCTTTACGAATCAATACTGGTATCCGGAAAATGCGTCTTGAAACGGTTCGAATCGGTGGTATAATATAGTTGGAGGCTTTGGTTGGCCCTCCGGGGTCGGCCATTGCCTTTACTTTTGCGCTCAGCCGGGTTGGTCGCGGTCGAATTGGCCTCACAGGTCGTCAAGGTATGTGATGCCGTAGAGTTGCCAGGCGCCTTCGCCACTTGCCTTGGGTTTCTGGCCCACAAACTGCATCTCGTGCAGTTTGTCGGCGTACGGCTTCAACTCACTCCGGCTTGGCTGCGGCATCGAATGCAGCCGCCAGCCCCAGCCGAGGATATACGCGGCGAGATCGGCCAGAAACACCCCGGTGGTCAAATCGGAATGTACAAAGAACGGCTCGGGGACGATTCGCGAGCTTCGATACCGGCCGGTCTCCGTGCCCAAGAAATACGCCGCTACCTGTTGCAGTAGGACATGGGCTTGCGCCTTGTCCAGTTCGTCGAACACGATCAAGCCGCGCTCCCGCAACGGAAGAATCTCGAGGAAGTAGAAATAGCGCTCAAACAGGTATCGCGCTCGGTCGATCGTATGGCCTGCACCAGGTTCCATAGGTTGTCTTCCGCGACGGCAACGCCGGCCAGGACCTCGCAGGGAGTCCCGGTTCGGTCGTGGCCGCTCTCGTCGACAAACAACAGCATTCCGGTCCCCCTTCCTCAGAACAACCGCCCTTGGACGGCCTCCGGCGATTCCCTCGGATTCAGCAGCGCCTGCATCAGTTGCTTTTCCTTGTCGCCCTCCGGCAGGGCTTTGCTGACGGCCTCAGCGACCGGCCAGTGAGTGGCGTTCCGGACTTGGCGGCTGCGGGCGAGGAACTCGGCCATGCCGGGCGTGTTGTTCTTCTCCCGGAAGACGCAGAGGCGAGGCCGCACGTCAATCACCCCCCCCTACATCTTCTCGGCGAAGTGGCATCGGGTCAGGTGTCCGGGGGCCAATTCGCGCAGCGCGGGGACTTCCGCCTGGCAGCGGCGCTGGTCGTCCGGGCCGAGCTTCGCGCGCAGCGGGCAGCGCGGGTGGAAGCGGCAGCCGGAGGGCGGGTTCACCGGGCTGGGAACGTCGCCCGGCAATACGATCCGCGCGCGCCGCGTCGCGGGGTCCATCGTCGGAATCGAACTTAACAGCGCCTCGCTGTATGGGTGCAGCGGCTTGCGGTACAGCACGTCGGCCGGGGCCAATTCCACAATCTGACCGAGGTACATCACCGCCACCCGGTCCGATATGTACTCGACCACCGAAAGATCGTGCGAGATGAACAGGTAGGTCAGCTTGAACTTCTCGCGCAGCGCCACCAGCAGGTTGA
>SKJM01000051.1 GCA_007122045.1 Planctomycetales bacterium
CTGGCACGCATCCGGGAAGTGTTTGAGCGCCTGGAGGCCGAGGAGCAGTTCGAGGAAGACGAACTGGTCGAGCAACTGGTGCACCTGCGCGAATCGCTGCGCGAGGAGTACCACGTCGGCCGCACGTTGACCGAGCAGCTTTCCGACGCCATCGCCGCCGAGCAGTACGAACGCGCCGCCCGCCTGCGCGATCAAATTCGCCGGCGCTCGCGGTCGTAAAGGACACACGGGACAACGACCGTCGACGAACGGTTCAACGATGGAGCACCCGCCGCACGACCCAATGCCTACGCTCCCGGCGATTCGCACCCTGCGTGAATCGGACCGCGGCCCGCTGGTTTCCGTGCTGGTCCGGGCGTTCGCCGCCGACCCGTTCACCCACTGGTTCGTGCTCGACGATCGGCGGCGGCGGGAGCGGATGGCGCGCCTTTTCGACTGGTACTTGCGCCAGGCGCTGGTGCGGGGGTTCAGCCATACGACGGACGATTGCCGCGCGGTGGCGGTTTGGATGGGCCCCAAACAATGGGAGCTGTCCTTCTGGCAGCAAGTGCGGCTGCTGCCGGAAGTTCTGCGGGTGGTCGGTTTGCGCCGCGCGCCATCGCGGCTGCACGGCCTGAACGTATTCCAACAGGCCCATCCGGCCCCGCCTCACTATTACTTGGCCCTGCTGGGAACAGATCCTGCCTTTCAGGGGCATGGCCTGGGCTCCGCCGTGCTGCGGCCGGGGCTTGCCCGGTGCGATCGGGAGCACATGCCCGCCTACCTGGAGACTGCGGCGCCGCAGACCATTGCTTTCTACGAGCGTCATGGATTCCGCGTGTGCGGCGAACTGACCGTTCCGCACAACGGGCCGCGCGTCCGGCTCATGTGGCGCGAGCCGCAACCCTCCGGCCCTTCGCCCCCGGGCGAACGCGGGACCGGGCCCAAGCGGCCATAGGTCTTTCGAGCACCGGCCGCAACGGGGGCCGTGGCATCCTAAACGAGTTGCCACTCGGTGGGGAGCAGGTCTTTGGGATCTTTCCGCGCCTGCACCTTGGGGGTGAACCATTGTCGTGGGGCGAACACTTGCTTGGCCGGATTCGCGTTCAGCCACGCCGCCCACCAGCTATACGAGCTGTTGGCGATGATCGCATGGCGGCACAGGCTCATCAGATGCAGGTCCTCTTCTTTGGTGTTGCCCGCGACGAAACAGACGTGGCTCCAATGTCCGAGTTCCTGCCGGGCGGCGGCCGGGTCGTCGGAGAAGACGAAATAGAAGAACGGTTCACCGGCCCCGGCCTCGAGGCGGTTTCGGGCGGCGTCGTAGAACGCCCGCTCGCAAATGCCATGGCGCTTCAGGGTGCGCCGCTTCTGCACGTAATCGCCCCGGCGAACGTGCACGGCCACCGGATTGCCGGCGTCCCGGAGCCGTTGGAGCGTGTTCGCCGCATTCACTCCCAGTTCGCCCCGGAAGCGGAAGACCTGCCGGATTCGGTCCTCCACGTCGCGGAAGTAGCGCGGCGATTGCCACCGCCCGATCAGGTAGCACCCGTCCCGGATCTGGTCAAAAGCCGGATCGAAGGTGAAGCCCGTTTCTCGGAAAACGGGCCATCCGGCCTTCCGCAGCGACAGATACCGCCTTCCGGTCAGGTTGTGCAGGCCCTTGTCGATCCGTTCCCAAACCGTTTCCGGCGTATGGAGGGATGGCTCAGGTATGCGAAACGATTCAGCCAGGAGATTCCGAGTCTTTCCTCGCCGATCCGGGGGGACGTCCAGGAACAGTTGGGCGTTGAGCCTGACGGCCAGGCACAAGCCGGCGGCGTATTGGAACATCTGGTTGCCCAGGCGGCCGCCGAGTTTCGTGCAAACCGCTACGTTCTGCCGGATCATGGGTTCGATCGCGCGTGCACAGGAGGAAGAGGAACCCCCGCACGCCGCCGAGGGCGCGTGAGGTTCCCTGTAACAGTCGGGGGAGCCGGGCGGCGATTGTAACCCGAGCAAACGGTCCGGACAACGGCAATTCTGCGCCCTCCTTCAGCCGCTTTCAGCCGTCAGCGGCGGTTGGTGTATTCGCTGGACGGTGTACCGATCCTCGATGTATCGAGCGAGCGGGTCACGCTCCAGCCCCACCCGCTGCGCTTCATCGCTGCAGTAACGGTCGGTCTGAAAGGCGTGCTCCACGCCCCCGGCGGCGCTCGCCGCCGGCGGCATGGATGGCCCGGTCCGCCTGCGAAGCGGCGGCCGCGGCCCCAGCCGGGCCGCGCAGCTCGGCCAGGTGCTCCAACAGGATGCGGCGCACCTCCAGCACGGCCGCCGGATGCGCATGCAGCGCCGAGTGGTCGGCTTGGACAATCAGTTCGGAAACAGCGTCGTCGACCTGCGCGCTGTCGATACGCACCACCCCGTCGCCCGTGCCCGAAATGCGGCTGATGAACGAGTTCGTCGGCAGGCGGCCGACGATGTTGTGATACGTCACCCAGGGCGCCCGTTGCCCGGCCAGCATGGTTTCGAACACCGGGTTCCGGGGCGACAGCGAGTCGATGCTCGTCTCGATCTTCAGCAGCGTCCCGTCGGCGAATCGGCCCGGATTGTCGCGGTACAGCTTCTGGTAGGGTTGCACCAGCATGGCCGGGAGCCGGATCAGCTTCGACATCAGCCATTGCGTCGTCTGGTTCGAAAAATCGCTGCCGCGGTGCGGCGTGCCGATGGTGATCACGCGGCGGACCGAGGGGGTGGGGGTGAAGTAGAAGGCCTCGGCCAGCCGCTGCCGGACCTCGGGCTCGGCCTCGATCTCATCGAGGGGCACGTCGGCTACAAGCCCCCAGAAGTCGTCGCGGCTGTGAAGTGTCTGGAGCCGCGACACCAGCCCCCCCATGCTGTGGCCCACCAGCACCATCTGGTCCAGCGCCGGCTCCTGCCGATACGGGTCGAGGGTCTGCCGCGCCTCGGCCAAATCGGCGCGGAGTTGCGCCGCGCTGATCCAGAAGGGCTGGCCCGTCGGGTACAAGTAAAACCAAATCTGGTAGTGATCGCGAATTTGCGGCGCGCTGCGCAGGTCGTTGAACATCTCCATCCAGGTCATCGGGCTCGACCACAGCCCGTGCACCATCACGACGGGAATCTTGCCCGGATCGTACGGCTCGAGCATGTACAGGCCCATGATCGGGTCGGGCCGGTCGGGGCGCATGC
>SKJM01000256.1 GCA_007122045.1 Planctomycetales bacterium
TCCGAAGCGGGTGGGCATCACGCGGGCGCACCTGGAGGAGGACGCCGGCAAGAGCATGCACGACGAGGCGGTGGGCAGGGCCGACAGCCGCATCGACCTGAACCGCTCCGGCATGCCGCTGTTGGAAATCGTCAGCGAGCCCGACATGCGAAGCCCCGCCGAGGCCCGGGCGTTCCTGACCGAACTGAAGCTGCTGTTGGGGTACCTGGGCGTGAGCGACTGCAACATGCAGGAGGGCTCGCTGCGGGTCGACGCCAACATCAACCTGCACGTGCCCACGCCCGAGGGAACCGCCGCGACGCCCATCGTCGAGGTGAAGAACATGAACAGCTTCCGGGCGGTCGAGCGGGCGCTGGGCTACGAGGCCGAGCGGCAGTACCGCCAGTGGCAGGAGCGGGGCGTCCGGCTGGGCGAACCGGGCGGCCATAAAACCACCCGCGGATGGGACGAAGGACGCCAGGCCACCTACCAACAGCGGGCCAAAGAGGAATCGAGCGACTACCGCTACTTTCCCGACCCCGACCTGCTGCCCCTGGTGGTGACCGAGGAGGAAGTGGCTTCCATTCGGGCGTCGCTGGGCGAGCTGCCCGCCGCCCTCCGCGCCCGGCTCGAGGCCGACTGCGGCATCACGCCCTACGACGCCGACGTGCTGGTGAACCAGGGCCGCCCGCTGGTCGACTACTACCTGGCCGTGGCCGAAGCCTGCGGCGACGGGAAGACGGCGTGCAACTGGGTCCAGCAGGACGTGCTCCGCTGGCTGAACGAGCGGGAAGCGGCGATCGACGCATATCCCGTTGCGGCCGGCGAACTGGCCGAACTGCTCAAGACGGTCCTGGCCGGCGAGCTGACTACCAGCCGCGGGCGGGAAGTGCTGGCCGAGATGGTCGAACGAGGCGGGCCCGTCGCGGAGGCCATGCAGCGGCTGGGAATCGAAAAGGTCGACGATACGGCCCTCGAACAGCTTTGCCGCCAACTGCTCGACGCCAACCCAAGGATCGTCGAGCAGGTGCGCGGCGGCAAGGAGAAGGCGGTCGGCTCGCTGATCGGCCAGGCCAAAAAGCACAACCCGAACGTCGACCCCGGCCGGGTGAAGGAGATCTGCTTGAAACTGATTGCGGGCTGACCGTCCACAGGCCGGCGGGGGACTGGTCCATTTTTCGGCCAACCGGCGTCATTTTCAGCAGAAGACGACGGCCGAAAACATGGACCTGTCCCCTTACCGGCCAAACAGAGGGACCGGCGGGGGACTGGTCCATTTTTCGGCCAACCGGCGTTATTTTCAGCAGAAGACGACGGCCGAAAACATGGACCTGTCCCCTTACCGGCCAAACCCGCCAACCGTTCCATTGTGGCGGAGTGAAGGAAACCAACGGCAGCAACCCTGCGGAGCCCCGCCGTGAGCGTCATCACGCTGACTACCGATTTCGGCACCGGCAGCCCCTACGTGGCGGCCATGAAGGGGGTGATCCTGTCGATCAACCCCGACGTGACGCTGGTCGACCTGAGCCACGACGTGCCGGCCCAGGACATCCGCCACGGCGCCATGGTGCTCGATTCGGTGTCGCCGCGGTTTCCACCCGGTACGATCCACGTGGCGGTGGTCGATCCGGGAGTGGGCACCGAGCGGGCGATCGTGTACGCGCGGATGGGCGGGCAGCAGTACATCGCCCCCGACAACGGCCTGCTCAGCCGGCTGGCGGAGCGCCACCGCCCGGAGCAACTCATCCGCCTGGCGAACGCCGAGTACTGGCTGCCCGAGGTCTCTCACACGTTCCACGGCCGCGACATCATGGCCCCCGTGGCGGCCCATCTTGCCCGCGGCGTGCCGCCCGAACGGCTTGGCCCGCCGCAGGAGGGGCTGGTGGCCATTCAGTGGCTGCGGGTGCACCGGGGCGAGCGGCGGCTGGAAGGCGCGGTCGAGGAGATCGATTCGTACGGCAACCTCATCACCAACATCACCGCCGAGATGCTCGAGGGCCGCCCGACGGACGAACGCGCGTGCGTCATCTGCAACATCTACGAGACGTTCGGCATCTACCGCACCTACGCCGAGCAGCCCCCCGGCACGCTGGTGGCCATTATCGGCTCCACCGGCCGGCTCGAACTGGCCGTGGTGGGCGACAACGCCGCCAGCCGGCTCGGCATTGAAGTGGGGATGCCCGTGATTGTGGCCTGGGAATAAAGCCGCGACCACCGGTCGCGGCTTTATGGATTATGATATGCAGCCGACACGACGAGAACTGGAACATTGGGACCGCACGCTGGTGTGGCATGCGTTCACGCAAATGGCGGAACACGAGCCCCTGCTGCTCGAACGCGGCGAGGGGTGCACGCTGATCGACATCGACGGCAACCGGTACCTCGACGGGGTGAGCAGCTTGTGGTGCAACATCCACGGGCACCGGCACCCGCGCATCGACGCGGCCATCCGGGCGCAACTCGACCGGGTGGCGCACGTGACCAACCTGGGCTCGTCGAACTCGACCACCATCAAGCTGGCCCGCCGGCTGGTCGACCTGGCGCCGGGCGGTCTCGGGCACGTGTTCTTCTCCGACGACGGGGCGACGGCCGTCGAAGTGGCCCTCAAGATGGCCTTCCAGTACTGGCGGCAGCGCGAGGGCCCGCGGCCGGAAAAGACCGCTTACGTAGCCCTGGGCGACGCCTACCACGGCGATACGCTGGGCAGCGTGAGCGTGGGCGGGGTCGAACGGTTCCACGCCATGTTCGAGCCGCTGCTGTTCGAGGTACTGCGCCTGCCGGCGCCCGACGCCTCGCGCCCACCCGAGGGCGTCGCGGCGGAAAACCTTGCCGCCCACCACTTGGCGAAGCTCGAGGATGCGCTCCGGGAACACCACGGGCGGATCGCCGCGATGGTCATCGAGCCGCTCGTGCAGGCCGCCGCCGGCATGCTCGTCCACCCGCCCGGCTACCTGCGCGGCGTCCGCGACCTGACGCGCCAGTACGGCGTCCTGCTCATCGCCGACGAAGTGGCCGTGGGCATGGGGCGCACGGGCACGATGTTCGCCTGCGAGCGGGAAGGCGTCGTGCCCGACTTCCTCTGCCTGGCCAAGGGCCTCACCGGCGGCTACCTGCCCCTGGCCGCCACGCTCACCACCGACGAGGTCTGGAACGCCTTCCTGGGCGATTATTCCGAGGGCA
>SKJM01000274.1 GCA_007122045.1 Planctomycetales bacterium
GCCGTGTACCGGCACGTGGTCGAGTTCCTCAAGGGCGATGAACTGTCGCTGGGCGCCCTGGTGACCACGCACAAGATCGACCTGCTCGACGCCTGCCGCGACCTGTTCGACGAGTTCGACGCCTACGCCGAACTGCTCGGCGAAGTGAGCGGTATTTCCAAGTCGGGCAGCAAGCTGGTGGGCCACGCGAAAGACCCCATCACCAGCGGGCTGGGGCTCGAGGCCTTTCTGCCGGAGGGCCACTGGGAGCAGACCGGGGCCGACGCACTCGTGTTGGGGGCGGGCGGGTCGTCGCTGGCCGTCACCTGCTACCTGATGGACGAGCGGCACGGGGCGAACCGGCCCGCCGCCATCCACGTGACCAACCGGAGCACGCCGCGGCTGGAGGAGATGCAGCGGATCCACCGGCAGATCGGCTGCCCGCTGCCCGTCCACTACCACCATTGCCCCTCGCCCGAGCAGAACGATGCCGTGCTTGCCCAGGTGAAGCCGGCTTCGGTGGTGATGAACGCCACCGGGCTGGGCAAGGACGCGCCCGGCTCGCCGCTTACTTCCGCCGCGCAGTTCCCCGAAGACGGCTACGCCTGGGATTTCAACTACCGCGGCGACCTGCTGTTCCTCGAACAAGCGCGGGCGCAGCAGCCGCAGCGCCGGCTGCACGTCGAGGACGGCTGGGTGTACTTCCTGCACGGTTGGACGCGGGTCATCGCCGAGGTGTTCCACGTCGATATTCCCACGCGCGGCCCCGCCTTCGACGAGCTTTCCCGCATCGCCGCCGAAACGCGGACGGGATAGGCCGCAGGATTCGCGCCGGACGCGCGGGGTTCGCAATTGGCCGTAGGATGGACATTCCTGTGCGTCGGCTGAAGACGGACAAGAATATCCATCCTACGTTGGACGACGGACAAGAATGTCCATCCTACGTCGTGCACGTCCATTCTGTGTCGTGGTAATCGTTCAGGGGGCGGCGGAGGCAGTCTTCTCCGCTGCATGGTAAGGGGACAGTCCCCGGTGAACGGTTACCCCACTCGGCCTGGCCCGGCTACGGCAGGTGGGCAAGCAGGTTGTCGACGGCAATCTGCATGAGCCGGTCGACGCTTTGCGACGTGTAGGCGCCAATGTGCGGCGTGGCCACCACGCGGTCGTGTTTCACCAGCGGGTTGTCGCCGGGCGGCTCGGTTTCATACACGTCGACCGCCGCGCCGGCCAGGCGATCGCCTTCGAGTGCGTCGAGCAGGGCTTGCGAGTCGACCAGGCTTGCGCGGGCCGTGTTGATCAGGCGAGCGGTCGGCTTCATCGCGGCCAACTCGTCGGCGCCGAGCAGCGGCCGGCCGTCGGGCGTCGCGGGGCAGTGCAGGCTGAGGAAGTCGGCCTCGCGGAGCACCTCGGTCAGCGGGGCGTAGCGGAAGCCCGGCAAAGTCGCGAGGCGCTCCTGGGGCGCCACGTCGAAGGCCACCACCTCCATGCCCAGCGGGAGCGCCATTTCGGCCACCACGCGCCCGATTTGCCCACAGCCGACCAGGCCCAGGGTCTGCCCGGCCAGTTCCACGCCGGGGCGCCGCTGCCAGGCGCCGGCCTTCAAGTGGTGGTCGGAGAAGGGGATGCTCCGGGCGAGGCTCAGCAGCAGGCCCAGGGTCAGTTCGGCCACGCTGCGGGTATTGGCTCCCTCGGCCCGGCAAACGCGAATGCCGCGCGCCCGGGCCGCCTCCAGGTCGATGCTGTCGACCCCGGTGCCGTTGCGGCTGATGACCTTCAGGTCGGCTGCGGCGTCGAGCACGCGGGCGGTAATCGGCTCGACGCCCGCCAGGTGGCCGGCACAGCCCGGCAGGAGGGCGATAAGTTCCTCTTCGCTCGGCATTTTTCCCGGCGTGCAGAAAACCAGTTCAAAGCCGGCCCTGCGAAGCCGCTCCAGCGACGGGTGCCCGCCGGAGGTAATGCTGCGGGGGGTAACGAGAATCTTCGGCATGGTGTGGGTGCTCCTTTGGAAAGAATACCGAAATCATAGAGTGTGCCGCCGCCGGCGTGCAAGGAGGGCCTGTCCCGTTACCGGCCGAAGGGGACGGTGTGCCGTGAACCGCATGTAGGGTGGGACGAGGCCGCGTAAGATATTGGTGGGACGGCGCAAGCCGCGCCTGGGGTGGTTGGTACGCCGTGCGCTGGAAGCCGGCCCGGCCGAGCGACCGAAGCCCCACCACGATCTCGGCTTGCTTGTCACCACCCTACATCGTCATCAGTTATCCGGGCTACTCGCCCCCGATGCCGTGCTGGTCGAGCTTCTTGCGCAGCGTGGTCCGGTGGAGGCCGAGACGCCGCGCGGCGGTCGCGCACTGGCCGTGGCTGTGCGCCATGGCCGCCTCCAACAGGGGCGGCTCGACCAGGGCGACGAGTTCGTCGTACAGGGCTTCGGGCGGTTCGCCGCCGGCCAGCCGGGTGCGCGCCCACTGGCGAACCATCGTCCCAATGGCGTCGGTCTGCACCTGCCCCGCCACGACCGAGGCCGGCATGGGCGGCGGCAGGTGATGCACTCCGACGGTGCCGCCGCGGGCCAGCACCAGGGCGTGCTCGACGGCGTTGCGCAGCTCGCGCACGTTGCCGTACCACGGCAGCCGCTCCAGTTCCGACATTGCCTCGGCCGAAATGGACGGCCTGGGCAGCCCGGCCTTGTGCGCCAGCGTGGCCAGGAAGTGCTCGACCAGCGGCCCGATGTCCCCCGGGCGCTCGCGGAGCGGCGGAAGCTCGACCTCGAACGTGATGAGCCGGAAGTACAGGTCGTGGCGGATCTCGCCCCGGGCCACCCGCTCGGAAAGGTTCTGGTGCGTGGCCGAGATGATGCGGAAGTCCGACCGCACCGGGCCGGCGGCGCCGACGGGCAGGACCTCGCCGTGCTCCAACGTGCGCAGCAGCTTCACCTGGATGGGCAGGGGAATATCGGCCACTTCGTCGAGGAAGATCGTCCCGCCGTGGGCCTGTTCGAGCAGCCCCTTTCGCGCGTCGGCGGCGCCGGTGAACGCGCCCCGCACGTGCCCGAACAACTCGCTCTCGGCCAGCGCGGGGCTGAGCGACGCGATGTTGACGGCCACGAACGGCCCGCCCGCGCGCCGGCCGTAGCGGTGGATGGCCCGCGCGGCCAGTTCCTTGCC
>SKJM01000488.1 GCA_007122045.1 Planctomycetales bacterium
CGTCGGTGGTTACCCGCAGCGTCGGGTCCTCGTTGCGAAAGCGGCCCAGCGCCTTGGCCAGGCGGGCGGCGCCCTCGCGGTCCAACGGACTGATGGCCATTTGGATCACCGGCTCGGGCACGAACATGTTCTGCAACTGCACCGTATTGCGCTGCTCGGCGTAGGTGTCGCCGCTGGCGGCGTCGATTCCCATGACGGCCACGATGTCGCCGGCGGCGGCCTCGGCAATCTCCTCGCGCTGGTCGGCGTGCATGCGTATCAGGCGGCCGATGCGCTCTTTGCGCCCGGTGCGCTGGTTGTAATACGACTGGCCCTTGCGCAGCGCTCCCTGGTAGATTCGCACGAAGGTGAGGGTACCGTGCGGATCTTCGACGATCTTGAACGCCATGGCCACGGCGGGGCGGTCGGGGCGGGCCTCGAGGAGCAGTTCGCGCGACGGCTCCGCAAGGCTGTGGGCCTTGGTGGGGCAGTCGAGCGGGGAGGGCAGGTAGCGCGTAACCGCGTCGAGGAGCGGCTGCACCCCTTTATTGCGGTACGCCGTACCCATCAGCACCGGCGTGATCAGTTGGGCAAGTGTGGCATCCCGGATGACCCGATGCACCAGCGCCTCGGGAACCGGCTCCTCGGACAGGAGCAGTTCCATCAGCTCGTCGCTGAACATGGAAAGGGCTTCGAGCATGTGCTGCCGGGCGCCGGCCGCTTCGCCGGCCATGGCGGGGGGAATCGCCCCCCGGCGAATCCGCTCGCCGTGGGCGCCCTCGAAGTACACGGCCTCGTTCGTCAGGAGGTCGACCACGCCCTCGAAGCCGGCTTCGCGGCCAATGGGAACTTGCAGCGGGAGGGCCTCGCAGCCGAGCCGCTTTTGCAACTGGTCGATTACCCGGGCGGGATCGGCCCCGGTGCGGTCCATCTTGTTGATGAACACCAGCCGCGGGATGCCGTAGCGGCGCATCTGCCGGTCGATGGTGATCGACTGGGCCTGCACGCCGCCGACGGCGCACAGCAGCAGGACCGCGCCGTCGAGCACGCGGAGGCTGCGTTCCACCTCGATGGTGAAATCGACGTGGCCCGGCGTGTCGATCAGGTTGATGCGTCCGTCGCCCCAGGGGACGGTGGTGGCGGCGCTGGTGATGGTAATGCCGCGTTCGCGTTCGAGTTCCATGTGGTCCATGGTGGCCCCGTCGCCGCGGATTTCTCCCATGCGATGGATGCGCCCGGCGTAGAACAACACGCGCTCGCTGAGCGTCGTCTTGCCCGAGTCGATATGAGCGGAAATGCCTATATTGCGTAATCGTTCTAAATGCATGGAAAGTGCGGCGGTATATTCGGGTGGGGCGCCGGCCCAAGCGGAGGGGAACACTATGGGCGAACAGTCGCCCAATGGATCGAACCCTGTATTTTATGTCCACATTGGGTAACTGTCAAGTCGCTGCGGGGATGCAAGAAACCACTCGGTTGACCGAAGCGTTGCCCCCCGGTGGGCTACATGCCAAGTATCGAAGTGTCGGTTCGTAGCCGGAACGTCACTCGGCGTTCGGCCATTCGGTCTTGCCGCGCTGCTTGCACTTGTCTCTCGGCTCCCGGGTTCCCATGCGTTGCCTGTCGGATCGGGATTTGTCGGACATCGGAAGCTGCAATCCTGTTCCCACGGCGGGGCTGCGAAACCGTCTATCGTAGCACAAGTCTTTCGTCCAGTTCCTCGAGCTTGAAACGCACACTGACCACCGAATGCCGCTCCGGCCCGAAGCGGTACTTGACGTAGGTGGTGGCCACCAGGGTGCCGTCGGGCAGCACCTCGAAGCCGGCGTAGCCGCAGTCGGCCCCGGCGTGGCTGTGCAGGAGCTTCACGCGGTACCGGCCCTCGCGGCCCTCGACGATGTCGTCGTAGGTGCCCACCCAGGCGACGAAGTGGCCGTACGTGGGGCTTTTCCAGTCGTCGCTGCCCTGGCCCGCCCGGTCGCGCATCACCACCACCGCGCGGCCGTCGGGCGCATAGCGGAGGACGTGGCGGTCGCCGGTCAGGGCGGCGGGCAGTTCGCGCGGCTCGGCCCAGGTGCGCCCCTCGTCGTCGGAGGTGGAATAGAGCGCGTTGAACCGGCGCGTCTGCTCGCGCATGAGCATGACCAGTTGCTCGCCGTCCGGCGAGCGGGCCACCGTGGGCTGCGCCCAGATGCCCGGCACACGGAAGATCTTCCGCTCCTCGCCCCAGGTCAGGCCGCCGTCGTGGGAGGCGCTTTGCCACACGTGCGGCCAGGGGTCGCGCCGGTCGGACCACATGACCACCTTCCTGCCGCCGTCGAAGGTGAGGACGTCCTTCGGCGGCACCTCGCCGATCAGGCCGTTGGGGCCCATGGGCGACCACGTCCGCCCGCCGTCTTCCGAAACCGCCTGCTGCATCTTGACTCCGGGAAACCGCAGCCCGCCGCCGAAGACGAACAGCCGCTCCGTGCCTTTCGGGTCGACCAGCCGGTGGATGGTGGGCGTGTTGCTCACGTTCCACCAGTTTTCGGGCACGTCGATCCGCTCGCCCCAGGTCAGGCCGCCGTCGTCGCTCCGCTTCAGCGGGCCGATGTGAACGGCGTGCCCGATGGACCACGCGGCGAACATGGTGCGGCTGTCGGGCATCAGGAGCGTATCGGCATGGCCCTGGTAGGTTTCTTCCGTGCCGCGGGCGACGACCACGTGCCGGTCGGTTTCGCCGGAGATGTCGATGGTGGGGATTGTGATCTCGCGCGGAACGCCCGGCGTGCGGCCGGCGAAGGCGGGGATGTCTTCAGCGGCCCGGGCAGCCGTTGCGAGCAAACCAAGTGCGACAAGGGCCGGCGCGGCGCAGCGGAACGGTGACCCGGGTTGGGCCGCGAACGTGGAAACTGAGTACGTCATGGGGGGGGTCTCCAGGTGGGTGCCATGTGTCAGGTATAAGGCATTAGGCACGAGGGGTCAACAGTTAGGGGGCAAGGGTTCACCTGTGAACGATGATGGTGAACTCGTTTCTGTCATCGGCGACGTCGCGCTCGATTTCGGAGGTGTCGTCGTGCTAAAGTAGTCTGCCGCGTGTTGACGCTTGTGCCTGGCGTTCGGCACGAGCGTCCCCAAGGTGCGAAGCCCATCGCTACGGTGAGCCTTCGATGCAACAGTGA
>SKJM01000151.1 GCA_007122045.1 Planctomycetales bacterium
ACCGGGGGAGCCGGTTTCATCGGGAGTCACCTGGTCGAGGCGCTGCTTCGACGCGGCCGTTCGGTTGCGGTCATCGACGACGAATCGACCGGCTCGTTCGACAACCTCGCGGCGGTGAAGGACCATCGGCACTTTCGTTACCACCGCGGGTCGGTGGCCGATCGGGACTTGGTCAGCCGGTCGGTGGCCGAGGCCGACGAGGTGTACCATCTGGCCGCCGCGGTCGGCGTGGCCTTGATAGCGAAAAGCGCCATTCGCACCATCGAAACGAACATCGACCCGACCGTGCGCCTCTTGGCCGAGTTGGGGCGGGTGCACGCGGCGGGCCGCCGGGTGAAGCTCTTCCTGGCAAGCACCAGCGAAGTGTACGGGAAGAGCCCCAAGCCGGTTTGGACCGAGGACGACGACCTGGTGCTCGGCGCTACGGTCCGGCCGCGGTGGTCGTACGGCGCGTCGAAGGCCATCGACGAGTTCCTCGCCTTGGCCTATTGGCAGGAACGGGGCCTTCCGGTGGTCGTGGGCCGGCTGTTCAACGTGGTCGGCCCCCGGCAAACCGGCGCGTACGGCATGGTGCTTCCGCGGTTCATCGACGCCGCGCTGGCCGGCCGCCCCCTGGTGGTACACGACGATGGGCAGCAGCAGCGGAGTTTCGCCCCCGTGGCGGAGGTGGTCGAAGCGATCCTCCGGTTGATGGGGTGCGATGCTGCGGTCGGGGGGGTATTCAATATCGGCAGCGACCGGCCGGTGACCATTCTCGACCTGGCCCGGCGCGTTATCCGGCAGGTGGACCCCCGGCTGGGCGTCGAGTTTCAGAGCTACGCGAAAGCGTACGGACGCCAGTTTGAAGACTGCCGCCATCGGGTGCCGGACCTTACTCGTTTGAGGGAGGCGATCGGTTTTTCTCCCGGTGGCGATTTGGATGCCATGATTGAGGAGGTCATCGCGTGGCGGCGCGGCGGGTAGGCCGCACTGGCAGCAGCCTCGCCGGGCCAATCGGCGTAGCCGTTTGGTGGCTCTTCCGTTTGGTACTATTGCCCGGATGGGCAAGCCGAGTTATAATCGTCAGAATCTGTACGACTGATGGCCCGCTACCTGATCGACACGAACGTGCTTTGCAGGAGAGACAACCGTCCATGACCATCACGACAAACCGCGAAACCACCACGGCGCTCGGCGAGAAGATCGACCGGAAGACGGCGCGGGTGGGCGTCATCGGCTTAGGCTACGTGGGGCTGCCCCTGGTGAGGGCGTTCGAGGCGGCGGGCTTCGGAACGCTCGGCTTCGACGTCGATCCGGCCAAGGTCGAGCGGCTGCGGGCGGGCGAGAGCTACATTGAACATATCTCCGGCGAGTGGATCGCCCGCTGCGTGGCCCGGGGAACGTTCGAGCCCACGGCCGACATGGGCCGGCTCGGCGAGGCCGACGCGCTGCTGATCTGTGTACCCACCCCGCTTTCCGACAGCCGCGACCCCGACCTCACCTACGTCGAGCAGACGACCGAGCGGATCGCCCAGGCGCTCCGCCCGGGCCAACTGGTCGTCCTCGAGAGTACGACGTACCCGGGCACCACGCGCGACGTCATGCTGCCCATCCTTGCCGCGACGGGCCTGGCCGTGGGGGAAGATTTCTTCCTGGCCTATTCGCCGGAGCGGGAGGACCCGGGCAATCCCGAATACTCGGCCGAGAAAATCCCGAAGGTGGTCGGCGGCATCGAGCCGGCCAGCTCCGAACTGGCGGCGGCGTTGTATCGGCATGCCGTCGTGCACGTGGTCCCGGTAAGCTGCTGCGAGGTGGCCGAGGCCTCGAAAATCCTCGAAAACACCTACCGCTCGGTGAACATCGCCATGGTCAACGAGTTGAAGATGCTGTTCGACCGGCTCGGCATCGACGTGTGGGAGGTGATCGAGGCAGCCAAGACCAAGCCGTTCGGGTTCCAGGCGTTTTATCCGGGCCCCGGGCTGGGCGGCCACTGCATTCCCATCGACCCGTTCTACCTCAGTTGGGTCGCCCGAAAGCACGGCATGCCCACCCGCTTCATCGAACTGGCCGGCGAAATCAACACGAGCATGCCCCGCTACGTCATCGGCCGGCTCATGGAGGCGCTCAACGAGCGGGGCAAGCCGTTGAAGGGCAGCGCCGTCTGCATTCTGGGCGTGGCGTACAAGCGCGACGTCGACGATACCCGCGAAAGCCCCTCCTTCGAACTCATCGACCGCCTGCTGGCGGCCGGCGCCCGGGTGACGTACAACGACCCGCACGTGCCGCGCCTGCCGCCGAAGCGGCATTACGACTTCTCCGGCTGGGCCAGCAGGGACCTGACCCCGGAGTTTCTTGCCGCCCAGGACGCCGTCGTCATCGCCACCGATCATTCGGCCTACGACTACGACAGTATCGTGCGCCACGCCCCCCTGGTGCTCGATACCCGCAACGCGACGAAGCGCGTCGTCGAAGGGCGCGAGAAGATATGGAAGGCGTAGGGGGCGGCACGCCGCACGCTGGAGCGTGGACCTCAACGGTGGCCGAAAGCGTGGAACGTCACGCTTCCACGTGCCAATCCAGGTTCACCAATCGGGTTCGTCCGCGGCTGCCGGCCGGTGCCAAAAAAGCCGCCAGTACGCCTCGTCGATAGTGTACACGTCGCAAGGATCGCGGGCGGGGTCGAACGCCGCGGGCAGCACGCCGTAACGCTGCATCTCGCGAAGGTAGTGCTCGTTGGGCACGAAGCCGGGCATGTCGAACCGCTTGATCTCGTCGAGCTTCTCAGACGCCGCAACAACGTGGGCGAGGATGGCGCGGTAGTCGGGGTCGGACGTGTCGTGGAAGACCACCGGATGGCGCACCGGCCGCGGAGGACGGCTCCGGTCCTCAGTCACCGGCCGCAGGTCGTCGGGCGAAGGCGGCGGGGCCTCGGCGTCGCCGCCGGCGTCGCGGGCAAGCGGCGCGCGTAGCACGAGCGACTGCTCCGGGCGGCATAGATTGTAGATCCGATGCCGCGAGTAACGGCTCAACGGGCGCTGCCACGAGAGCAAATCGCCCCACGGGTCGATGCGCGTTCGGGCCGTCACGTGGTGGGGGAACCGGTCGGCCGAGTGGCACGCCCCGCACCGCCGCTGGACGGCCTCGGCGGCCGGACGCGTGGAGGGCCAGCCGTCGGCCATCACTCGGGTCGGCTCGTTGTTGCGCCACATGCCGCCCACCTGGCCCGACCCGAGCGCCGCGTACGTGCCCGGGTACGCCGCGCCGGAGTCGATCCACAGGCGGATCGTCTTCTTCTCGCGGGGCGAAAGCTGCACGCCGTGATGATCCGGCTCGAGCACGTCCATCAGGCGCGACGCCGAACTGTAGGCTGCATAGGGCGGGTCGTTGCCGTGCGGCCGGCCGCTGAGGTGCCCCGGCGGGCCGGAGGTGTCCTTCACCTGCCAGTGCAGGAACAGCTCGTAATAGCCGAGCGAGTACACCGGCCCCCGGTCGCCGCTGAGCACGACGCCCCCTTCGCGCCGTTCGGGCCGATGGCACTCGACGCAGTGCCGGTCGAGGATCGGTTGCACGTCGCGCGGGAAATCCATGACCGGCGGAACCTCGGCGATGGGCTCGATGCGGCTCGCTTCGCGCACGAAGGCCGCAGGCATGGCCGTGGCGAAGGTCGGCGTTCGCAGCCGCGGCTCGTGGCAACCGACGCATGAAAGGGTTTCGCCCGGCTGGAGGGTGACGAAGCTTCGCATCTGCTTGACCGACCGGCCCGAGGCGTCGAGCGCCGCGAAGTAGATGCTCCGCATGGCCGGCACCTCGAAGTGGGCCGAGCCGTCGGGCTCGACGGGCACGGTGCCGAGAATTCGCTTGAGCGTCGACGTGACGCCATGCCCGATCGGCTGCGAACCGCCCCCGTGGAAGTTGACCGGCTTGGGCAGGTCCTCGAGCACCAGCAGCCGCTCGATGGCCCCCGGTGCCACGCCTTCCATGTTTCGCCCGGTGTACACGTCGGCCAGCAGCAGGGTCGCCTTGTCCTTCCGCACGTCGGACCGCCGCGGCAGCACCGCCTCGCGCGGCCGGGGACGCAGCGCGCGGGGTTCATGCACCATCTGCTCGCCGGTGTAGATCACTTCGCCGCCGCCTTCCCGGTCCATCAGCAGGAGTTGGTTGCCGCGGGCGACGAGGAACCGGTCGGCCGACAGGGGGTAGGGGTCGCGGAAGTCGGCCGAACGGGTGATGTTCCGCAATGCCCGGCGGTCGTCCGGCCCCTGCTTCGCGGTGAGCAGGGCCAGGTGGCCGGTGGCCTCGTTGCGGCCGTGGCCGGGCGAGTTGATCAGCACCAATTCCTCGCCGCCGGGAATGGGCCGGGCGCCGATGAACACGCCGCCGGCGTGCATGTTGCCGAAGTACACCGTCTGCCCGCTCCCGTCGGGGAACACGGTCCACAAGTGATGGAAGCTCACGGGGTCGCGATTGACGTATTCCCAGCGGGTGTACAGCACGCGGCCGTCGGGCAGGACGGCCGGCGTATTCTCGGTAAAGGCGCCGGAAGACAGCATCTGAATATCGTCGCCGTCCGGGCCGCAGCGGAAGAGCACCGCCGTTTGGGTGAAGAAGCAGCCGATCCAGCGATTGCAGCGGCTGGAGCAGAACACAATGTCGCCGTCGGGCAGGTACGCCGGCTCGATGTCGTCGAACGGGCCGGAGGTGAGCTGCCGCAGCCCGCTCCCGTCGACGCCGACCTCGTACAGGTGGTAGTGGCGGCTGCCGGCCTTGCGGTAGGAGAACAATATCTTCCGGCCGTCGTAATGGACCACCGGATCGCGGACGGCGCCGCCGGGGTCGTCCACCAGCGGCGTCAGGTCGCCGTTGCGCACGTTGAGCTTCAGCAGGCGGCCGCCGTCGGCGCCGTGAATCCACATGTCCGGATCGACAGAGGCATAGCCGAAGTTGGCGTAGTAGTGGCCGCCGGGGTCGCGACCCGGGCCGCGCTCGGCGAAGACGATCGCCTCGCAGCCGTCGAACTCCAGCCCGGCCAGCAACCGGGCGCGGCGGTCGGCCTCTTCCTTGCGCTGAGCGGCTGCCAGCCGCTGGAGCACCTCGGCCCGGGCGGCGTAGCGGGCGGCGATCTCCTCATCGCTGAGCGCGCGGCGCCAGAGGACCACCTCGTCGATATACCCGCGAAATCGGGAGCCCGCCGAGGGCGCGCCCGCCGAATCGCCGATTCCCAGCCCCTCGTCGGCCGCGTCATGAAGTGTACCGTCGTAGCGGGCCGAGCCGGCCAGGCGGCCGTCGAGGTACACGGCCAGCGTGCTTTCCGCCGGCCGTTCGGCATTCGGGCGGGCGACCGCGGCCAGGTGGTGCCAGCGACCGGTGTGGAGGCGGCCCCCTTCCGCAAAAAGGTACTCGCCGTTGCTCTGGTTGTGGTACAGGCTGGCCCGGCCCTCATGAATCGCCACGTGGTAGGCGTACCGCGGCGCGCCGCCCCACCGGAGCACCAGCCGGCCCCAGGTGGCCAATTGCACCGGATGGACCCACAACTCGATGGTGTACTCGGGCCCCAACCGCACCGCATCCGAGACCGGTGCGGTCAGCCACTGGGCATCGCCCTCGGCGACGCCCAGCGCCACGGCCTGCCCGCTCGTGCCGGGCAACTGTTCGGCCGTGACGAACCGCGCGGTCGCCGGTTCGCCTTGCGGCCCGCGGGGGGTCAGTTCAATCGCATCGCCCGCCCGGGCCTTCAGCGTCGCGTCGAAGGTCCACCGTGCCGCCAGGCCGTCCTCCGGCGCCGCCCTTGCGGGCCCAGCCCACGGCGTTGCGACGGCAAGGATCGCAAGGAGTATTGTACCCGGCGCCGTTCGGCTCCGTGAACGGCATTTGGGAGTCAAGGTATCCGGCATGATTCGATGGCTCCCTCTCGAAGAAGTTCCTCGGGCATCGTTCTCCGTGTCGCAAGCCTTCTCGGGCTGGGTGTCGACGGCACGAACCTATCTGTGATTCTACCCAGATTTCGCGGAAACGCCAGCCAATTCCATACGGATTTCGGGACCAACCTTCGGGATTTGAACAACTCATCGACCGCGTGCGGAAATACTTCGTCGACATACGCAAGCCTCCCACACCCCTGCTCGCAACGTTGCTCTTCACGGACTTTGGACCAGGGCGTTGCTCCCTTTCACCGTCGGCATCTGCGCGTCCATGCCCGTCATTCTCTCACACCAGTTGCCGGTCATGCATCCCATTGACTCACGAGCCTGCTTCCAGTACTGTTGAAAGTCGAGTCCGCATCGGTCGATGTGACCGACGCGCGCAAGTACGAGGCGTTCGGACGAGTCGGCGGGGGCGACCGACGCACCTTGGCAACTCGGATTCCCAATCTTAAGCTCGCGTGCCCGGCGTGTCTGCCCGGCTCCTCCAGGAAAAGTGCGTTTAGCCACGCAAACACACAGGCCCTTTTCCTAAGGCGTTGCGGCTGCTATACTTGGGCGAGAATGGTAGGACGGCTGTAAATTAGGGATGATGGGCAAGCTGAAACGGGTGGCTCCATGATCTCCGTTGCGGGGTTGATTGACCAACTAGGCTTTCAGGATTCGCCAAATTTCCTGACCGCGGATGATCTCGGGCGAGTGCCCAGCTACGGGCATATTTTTCGCCGTGCGCAACACCCCCAAAAGGAGGGCGAGAAATCCTGCGGCCTTCATGGCGTCTACACCCTCCGCCAACGCCCAAGCAACGACGTGGCGCTGGGCGAAGGATCGCTGACCCCGGTGGTCTATGTCTGTGAGGCCGCATCGGAGGCCGACGCGGATCGGATACACCGTCTGGTCTGGAACCAGGACGTGGTTCCCTTTCTGATCGTCCGTACGCCGCAAGACGTCCGCGTCTATTCCGGCTTCGGGTATCGCGAGGATGAAAACGCGAAGAAGCGGCCGGCGTCGCGAATTCTGAGAGAGGCGATCGGCGAGCAAGAGATCGCCTCGAAACTCCTCCCCAGCTTCAGCGCCCAGCGGATCGACGACGGCACGTTGTGGCGCGCCAAGGGCCCATTTGTAACGCCCGATTTGCGGGTCGATTGGCGGTTGCTGGATCGCCTGAAAGAATTGGGCCACGTTCTTCGCAAGGACATGAAACTGCCGGCCCCGGCTGCGCACGCCTTGATCGGCAAGTACGTTTACCTCCGTTATCTCCGCGACCGCGGCATTCTTTCCGACAAGCGTTTGGCCGAGTTTCAGATCGATGCACAAGCCGTTTTCAGCCGCAAAGCACGGTTGTCCGTACTCCGCTCGTTGGACGAGCAATTGGACGGTTGGCTTAACGGCTCGGTCTTCGATATTCCATGGGGAAAAGGCGTCAAGGCGGAACACGTCAGGCACGTTGCGGGCACCTTTTTTGGCGATGATCCTCGGAGCGGCCAAGGAAGCCTCTTTGAAGACTACGAATTTTCGTACATCCCCATTGAAACCCTTTCGGTGGTCTACGAGCAGTTCTTGCACGCCGAGGGACGGGGCGCAGACGCGGGTGCGTACTATACGCCGATCCCGCTGGTCAACTTCATGCTCGACGAAATGGATGCGTCGGCGCCGTTTACCAGAGGGATGCGGGCATTGGATCCCGCCTGCGGCTCGGGTGCGTTCCTGGTGCAGTGTTACCGCCGGCTGATCGAAAAGGATCTGCTGAAACGTAAGGGTGAGCGATTCCGCCCGGTCGAGCTGCGCGAGTTGCTGCAGGGGCATATCTTCGGCATCGACCGCGACGAGGACGCCTGCCAGGTGACGGAACTGAGCCTTATACTCACGTTGCTGGACTACGTGGATCCGCCCGACCTGAGCAACACCAACTTCAAGCTTCCCAAGCTGCGCGGGTCGAACATCTTCGGCGGGCCGGACAACGACTTTTTCAAGACCGGCTCCGAGTTTCACCGGAAGATGGGCGAGACCAGCTTCGATTGGCTCGTCGGCAATCCGCCGTGGATCGAAATCAACGAGGAAGAGCCACGTGCGGAAGATAGGGCCGCGCTCGACTGGATGAACGCCAACGCCAAGCAGTACCCGACCGGCGGCAACCAGGTTGCCGAACTCTTTGCTTGGAAGGCGACGGAGCACATCAATGACAAGGCGATGGTCGGTCTCCTGATGCCGGCCATGACCTTGTTCAAAGGTGAGTCTACCGCCTTTCGCCGAGCATTTTTCGCGCGAGTCAAGGTCAGCGCGGTTGCGAATTTCGCCAACTTGGCCTATGTCCTTTTCGCCGGTCGGTCGGAAGTCCCGGCTGCCGCCTTCTTCTACCGGAAGCGTCCGGACGGCTCGGACGCAATTGACGAGGCAGAGCGGATACTGACATTCGCGCCCCTGGTGGCGAACCAAGAAGCCAACCGACCGATGCGCTTCAACCGCAAGGTCGACACCTGGACGATAACCATCAACGGGAGCGAGCTTCGCGAGGTCGGCGTTGCCGAGGCGGTTCGCGGCGATGCGCTGACCTGGAAGCTGGCGATGTGGGGGTCCTACCGGGACCGGCGGCTCTTGGAGTCGGCCGCGCGTAGATTCCAAACAACGCTGGCCGAGCAGCGGGAGAGTCGTCGGCTCGTCATTCTGGAAGGCCCTCAACTACGCGAGGAAGACCATAAGGACAAGAAGGTCTTCGTTGAGGAACTCGTCGACAAGGACGAACTCGTCACTGACGCGCTTAGAAGCTACGGTCGCATTTTCCGCTTCCCGAAGTCAGCGTTGCGAACGGTTACGGCTAATCGGGCATACGTCCGAGTTCGAGGCGGCCTGTCGCCGATTGAGGTGTGCCGGCCGCCGCACGTGATTGTCCATGCATCACGCAACTTCGCCGTCTTTTCGGACAGGTTCGTCGTGGTGCCACCGAGGCAAGTTGGTATTGCAGGTCCACGGACGCAAGAGGACTTCCTTAAGGTCTTGTCCGTCTACCTGAGTTCCGACTTCGCTCTCTATCAGCAATTCTTCAATGCTCCGCAGTGGGGCGTATCCATGAACCGGGCTAACCGAGAAACGCTGGAAGCGATTCCGGTTCCCGTGGCGCAACTGACCGATGGAGAGTGCGCAACGTGGCTCGACTTGCATGCTCGCCTCGTTGCGGCCTCGCCAACCCAGCCCCGCAAGAAGACACGGTCCAAGGGTGCACCAACATCGTCGAACCAGGAGCCGCTTCCCGGCATGGCGGAAGCGCCAAGTACACTTCCCGAACTACTTCACGAACTCAACGACCGCGTGTACGAGGTCCTCCGGCTGTCCAAGAGCGAGCAAATGCTCGTCGAAGACTTCGTCCAGTTCAAGCGGTTTGCCGTCAAGGGAAAGGTGTGCGAAGAGATTGCGGGCATCCCGGAGCCCGAAGAAATACAGAGATACGCCGAGGTCCTGCAAGCCGAATTGGACGGCATCTTTGAAGACAACCCGCGGCTTCGCCACAGGGTCGAGGTCCTCTACGACAACACGTCGCGCACCGGTATGATCGACGTCGAACTACTCACGGACTCCCGCGGTGCGTTACGAGTCAAGGTCCGGCCTGTCGACGACGCTGCTTCGGCCGACTTCCAACGGGCGCAACAGCTCGCCCGCCAGCGACGCGGTCAATGGCTCTATTTCCATCGCAATCTGCGGATTTATGAGGACTCGCGGGTGCTGCTGTTGAAGCCGTTGGAGCGTCTCCATTGGCTCCGCAGCCAGGCCCTTTTGGACGCCGATACGATCATTGCCGAGACCCTGGCCGGCGGGGAGAGATGACGTGTCGTTGAAGAGCCATCCCAGCGGCGCCGTCGGCGTCCCAGACCGCGATGAATACACCCCTCAGTTCCGCCGACAGTGCCACCAACTGATTGCCTTTGGGTATGGCGCAATTCGCGGCGAGAGCCACAGCGAATCGGAAGAAGACTTCATTACGCAACGACTCAGGCAGGCGATTCAGATTGGGCAGCGCGATGGAGCTCTGCCTCGCTGGGCCGATCGGTATTTCGTTCACGACCAACTGCCCATTGACGTCCCCGGGGTCGCGGGAAAGGACCGGCCGAAGATCGATATCCACTTTGAATCCAACGAGGCGCGGCGACGCCCGGTCTATCATTTTGAGGCCAAGAGGCTTCGCACTGCTGATACGCACTCGGTGAGCGAGTATGTCGGCAGGCCCGGCCTCGGCATGTTCCTCACGGAGCAGTATGGCCGCATGGGCAACGAAGGAGGAATGCTGGGCTACGTCCAATCGGAATCGCCGACGCATTGGGCCGAGAGAATTGGCAGAAAACTTCACCCTGATGCGCCGGGCAATCATCGGTTGACTGCCGACGGCGCGTGGGCGGGATTCCCGTTGATTGCCGAGTTGGAGCATACATACGCGACGCGACACACTCGGCCCACCCTCGGCAATATCGCCATCTACCACACGCTTCTGGACTTTTGCGGCGACACCGCCACCGGGTGACCATCCACGGGGAGATCCACCGCTGTCGCATGGACCGCGCGGTTCGCCTGCTGAAATACACCGATTTGCTGATCAAGAACGTGGCCGCCGCCGCGGGGTTTCCCAGTTTGGACGCCATGGAACATGCATTCCGTCGCACCCAAGGCATGTCCCCGTCAGCATTCCGCAAGCAGCAACGAACATCACGTGCGGGTTAACGCCTCCTCCGCCTCTCCCCACCATCGAGAGTGACCTGAGCGAATCCGAGACTCAGGGCAATTCAGACATAGGCAGGCTCTTCGGAGCTTGCCGAGCCCGGCTTGCGGTGCGGCATCGGTGCGGCTACTGCCGCAGCACTCGGCAAGACGAAGGAAGGGGTAACGCCGCGCCGCTCAAAGGCGCCGCGCCCGGCCGAGCGCGTCCTCGGCCAGCCGTAGCGTGCTTGCCGCCAGGCGGTCGGCGGCCAGTTCGCGGTGCTTGCGAAGCTCAACCAGGTTGGCGACGCATGTCTCCAGCAAAGCGACCGCCTCGGCGGGGCCGTCGGGCCCGGCCGAATCGCTCGGGCGGAGGCCATTCTCGGCCAGGCGGAAACGGAAAAACTCCCAAAGCACGCCGTCGTGCGACGGGAGGTCGGGGAACTGCTCGACGAGGGCGGCCTGGGCGTCGAAGGCCTTTTCAAACCACGCGGCCGCCTCGTCGGGCCGGCCGGCCTCCTCGCAAATGGCGCCCAGCTTGGCAAGAACCAGCGCCTGGCTGCGCGCGAAATGGGGAATGGTCGGATTGTGGTCGACCAGCCATCGGGCCTCGTCCAGCGCCATAAGCAACGCCCGCTCCGTCTGCGGCGAGGCGGTGGAGGGCTCCTGCCAAGGGAACAGTCCCACGTGTACCCAGGCGTAGGTCGCCGCCAATTCGTAACGGTAATCGGCCACCTGCGGGTGCCGGCTCTTCAGCGCTTCGAGGATTTCGAGTGCCCGTTGCCGGCCCGACGCGGCCGCCGAGCCGCGGGCCGCCTCGGGGACGAGTGCCAGGGGACGGTAGCACAGGGCGAGCAGGAAGCGATAGTCGGCGGCGTCGGGGTTTTCGCCGGCGAGTTCTTCCAGGAGGCCGATCGCTCGCGACCGGTATTCCTGCTCGGCCAGTGCGAACCGCGCGAACCGGCGCCCGGAGCGTTCCTCGCGCCGGTCGCGAGGGGTTGTGGAGGCCCCGGGGTGCCGGCCGGCGAGAAAGAAGTACGTCCGGGCCAA
>SKJM01000039.1 GCA_007122045.1 Planctomycetales bacterium
ACCGGGCTGGTCCTCCGATTGGGCGCGGTGGCGCCCCCCGTGGGCGAAAGCTCCTGGCGAATGCCGCGCATCCAACCCGAAGGCCTTTTCTGGCAGGAGGGCAGCGCCACCCTCTCGGTGCGCGCGCCTCTGGCCGTCGAACGATTCACACTGATCGGATGCCGTCAGACCGGCGCGGAGGCCCTGGCCGCGCCGCGAGAGGGCGAGGCCTTCCAGTTGCAGTTCTTCCAACCGGATGCCACCGCCGAACTGAGTATCGTCGAGGGCAAGGACCGCGTCGAGGTGGTCTCGGGGACCAGTATACGGTGGGGGGAGGAGGAGATTCGCGCCAGGGTGCGGGCCGACTTCCGCCTGGGTGCCGGAACCAGCTTCCGCCTGTCGGGGGCGCTCGGCGAGCGTTGGATGGTCGACACGGTGGAGTCGACGCCTTCCGACGCGGTCGACCAGTGGGCCGTGGAATCGGACGAGCAAGGCGGTCGGCAATTGGTCGTCCGCCTGGCCCGCCCCCTTGCCCCCGGACGGCCGATCCGTCTTTCGGTCGCCGCCCGGCGCTTGGGTTCTTCTTTGGGACAATCGCTCGAAATCGAGCAGTTGGCGCCGCTGGCGTTCCATGGCGCGGGTTCGAGCCGCACCCTGGTGGGCTTGCGCACGCCCGACCTCTACGAACTGGAGTACGTCGGCGCGAGGCCGACGCCGGCGATTGCGCTCGAAACCCTGTCGCCCTCGGAAGCCGAACTTCTCGACGATGACGATTCGATGGCCGTGTTCCGGCTCGATGGCGCCGCGCGGAACCCACAGGTCCGGTTGCAAGCGCGCCGGCCCAGATTCGAGGCGAAAATTGGCGTGGAAGCCCGGGTCGCCGAGGGACTTCTCCAGGAGGTGTACCGGATCCGTTGTGAACCCGAGTCGGCCCGACTCGATCGCCTCGTCGTGTGGTTCAGCCGCCGGCGAGAGGAACCGTTGGAGTGGGTCGCCGCCGGGGAGAAGACCGTGCGGGTGTCGGCCCGCCGATGGAGCACGGAGGAGCAATGGACATGGGGCCTGTCGGACGAGGGCGAGGCATGGGAACTGCGTCTGAATCCGCCGGTGAGCGAGGCGCTGGAACTGACCGCGCGCCGCGAGTCGCCCTACACCGGTGAAGTGACCCCCAGCCTGGCGTCGCTGCCCGACGCGGGAGTCCAAACGGGCGTGCTGGCCGTCCATGCGGCTCCGGGGGCGGCCATCGAGTTGGACAATCGGCGGCTCCGCCAAGTGCCTCCGGAGCCTCTGCCGGTTGACCAATATGCCACCGCGCGGGCCGTATACCGCTACGACCCCCGGCGCGAGGTGGGTCGGGTGGGCGAACCGCCCGTCACCATCGTCGGCCGTCCGGCCGAGCAAGCCGCCATGGCGTCGGTGTGGGAGGCCCGGCTCGACTCGCGGTACGATCCCGACGGAACCGGTCGCCATACGGCCGTCTTCCAGGTGGAGAACCTCGGGCAAAGCATCCTGCGGCTTCGCCTTCCGCCCGAGTTGGGCGGCGACGGGCGGGTGGAAGTCTGGGTCGATGGCCGGCCGGTCACGGCCGCGGGAGTCCGGGCCGGCGCGATGCCCGACGCCGGATGGCCCGATGCCGGTTCGGCACCGGCTCGCGTTCCCGAGGACGAATTGCACGTGACGCTGCCGCCGGAGCGGAAATACCCCACCGTCACGATCGTTTTCACTTCGAAGCAGCGGCGTCTGCTGCCGATCGGCACCCTGCGCGCGCCGTGGCCCGAGCCCCACGTGGCCGTGCTGAACCGTTCGTGGACCGTTTGGCTGCCGCCGGGTTATTCCGCCTATGGCGGTCAGGACGCGTTGACTCCCGTATTGCCGCCCACCCGCCATTGGAGCGAGCGGCTCCTGGGCCGGTTGGGTCGCGCGGCGGGCCAGACCGCCTTTCACCCGCTGGCTGCCGATCATTGGCTGGCCCTTGCCGGCGACGGCGGCGAGCGGCGCGAGGCCCTTCGCCGCGTGGAAGGGTGGCTCGGGCAGGCCGCGGCCTCCCAGGACCCTGCCGAGTGGGGTGGAACCCGAGGCCCGTCGCTCCGGCTGGGTGATCTCGTATCGCACGAGACGGTTCAGGGACTCCATCGCCCGCTGCTTGTCGACCGCGAGGCGTTGGCTCGCCAGGGCATTTCGCCCGACGATCCGGTGGCCGCCGCCGGCGAGTTGCCGCCCCTGGGGGCAAGGCAACTGCTGGCGCGCAGCGGGGTGGCGCTGCTCGTCGGGCGCGAGGTGGCGCTGCTGACCAGCCAGACGGACGCGGCCCGACTCCGCCCCGACCTCGAGGCCACGGCCCTGACCCACGTGTGGTGGCTTTCCTCCCGGCCGCTTGCCCGCCGGCTTGCCCACGCGGCGCAAGACAACCACGACGCCGCCCTTGTGCCGGTGGGAGCATGGGTGGCACAGCCGGGTCATTCGACGAACCTCTGGAAAGACGGCCGGCTGCCCGGGCTTGAGCCGGGCGACTTGCTCGGCTGGCAGGCGGTTTCGCCCGGCGTGGGCGACGGCGAAGCCGCGGTGCGCTATTACCGTGGGCAGACGATCCAGTTGGCCGGCTCGCTGGCGTTCCTGCTGGCGGTTGCGGGAGGATGGTGGTTGGCTCGGAACCGGCCGATGGTGCTGCTCGCTGCGGGGTGTGCCGCCGGCCTGATCGGCCTCTGGGTTCCGGAGCCTTACGTCCCCGCGGCGTCGGGAATGGTCCTTGGCACGTTGTTCTGCCTGGCGTTCCGCTTGGTTCATCGTCACTTGGCCCCCCGGGCTCGGCCACGGCGCCCGGCCGACCGGGTCGCATTGCCCAGCACCGTCTCGGCCACGGTGCCCTGGAGCCTGGCCTTGCTGGTGGCCCTAACCGCCGCCGGTTTGTGCGCGACCGTCTCCGGCGGATACCGGAATTTGCAGAGCGGGCCCGCCATTTACCGCGTAATCATCCCGGTGGACGAGGACAAGTCGCCGGTCGGCGGCAAGTACTATCTTCCCGAACCCCTGTTCGCCGAACTGCACCGCCGGGCGGCGGCGCGGCGCGACCTGCCCCAGGGTTGGTTGCTCGGCGAGGCCGTGTACCGGGGCGAAGTGGTGCGCGAGCCGGCGGGCGAGCGCTTCCGCGTCGACCAGATTC
>SKJM01000609.1 GCA_007122045.1 Planctomycetales bacterium
CCACGACTTCGAATCGCGCCAATTAGCGGCGCTGCCCGCGCGAATTGTCCCGGGCGGGCTTCCGGCGGCCGATGACGGGCCCCTTTCGGCACTGCACCTCTCCCTGGTGGTGGCGTGGGGCTGCGCGCTGCTGGCTGCCGCCGCCGTCGCGGGGCTGCTTTGGGGGGTGCTGCGGCTGAGCGAGCGCCGCGCCGCGTTCGTGTCGGCCGTTACCCACGAGCTGCGCACCCCCCTGACGACCTTCCAGATGTACGCCGAAATGCTGGCCGACGGCATGGTAACCGACCCGGCGCAGCAGACCGAATACCTGGCCACGCTCCGCCGAGAGGCCGCCCGGCTGATCCACCTGGTCGAGAACGTTTTGAGCTACGCCCGGCTCGAACGCGGCCGGGCCGACCGTCGCGGCGAGCAACTGACGGCCGGCGAATTGCTCGCCCGCGTCGCGCCGCGGCTGGCCGATCGGGCGCAACAGGCAGGCATGCAGTGGGAAACGCAAGTGTCCGACGGCGCCCCGGATGCCACCCTCCACACCAATTCCGGCGTCGTGGAGCAGATTCTCTTCAACCTGGTCGATAACGCGTGCAAGTACGCTCGGGCGGCCGAGGACCGGCGCATTCACTTGGCCGCGGTACTGGGCGGCGGGCGGCTGGAACTGATCGTGCGCGACCACGGCCCGGGCATCGCGCCGCAAGCTGCGCGGCGGTTGTTTCGCCCCTTCTCCAAGTCGGCCCACGATGCGGCCGAATCGGGTCCCGGCGTGGGGCTGGGCCTGGCCCTCAGCCGGCGCTTGGCCCGCCAACTTGGCGGAGAGCTGCGTTTCGACTCCGGCGGAGGCGACGGCGCCCGGTTCGTGCTGAGCTTGCCGGCCGCTCCGGCAGCGTAACGGCTGCAAGGCGAGCGACCGAGCCCGATTTATCGCGTCGTAGGATGGGCATTCCTGTCCGTCGCACCATCGCGTCGTAGGATCGACATTTCTGTCCGTCGCACCAGACGGCCAAGAATGTCCATCCTACAGGCCAAGAATGTCCATCCTACTGGTAGACATGCGGATGGCCTTCGCCAAAGAAATGGAACACCTGCGCGGTCCTGCCCGACGTGGGAAAAGCACAGTGACCTGAAGGGTGTATCGCCACGATACAGTTGTTCGATTCTGCTGCATCAAAATAAAACAGGCGAGCCAAGGATCGCTCGGGCAACAATCCTTAGCTCGCCATAGGTATTCGGAAGCCCCTTTCGGAGCGCTCGCAAAAAAGGCCAGCATGGCCGTCAAGAGTTTGTTGCGAGCGGTTCCGGTGGTAAACTTCCGATGCGTCGGGCTTGCCTAGCTTCTCCGTTCCAAGAGGGGACTTGTGAACCGGAATCAACCACCCGACACACAACCACAAACGTTACACGCACCTTCCTGTTCCAGGCGCCCTGTGCGGGCCCTTCTCTGTTCCAACCCCGCCTGCGCCCGCACCGCCCAGCGGCCAAACGCATCGTTTCGGGTTGTAACGCCCGATATGCGTGCAAACGGCGTGCCATTACGCGGCGGCGAAATCGGAAAACCGGGTTGGACACAGCCGGGCCGATTGCGGATAGTATGATACCATGGGATGAACTGCGGAAAGAACCGTCCACCTGCCGTTCGCCCAACGAACCAGCCCTTCGCCTGAGGATATACTTATGGTCGGCCTTCTTGCCACGATGGTGGGGATACTGCTCGCCGCCCTCGCTCCGGCCGTCGCCGGTCCGGCGGCGCCGCTTGCGGACGGAGCACCGCAACCGACCGTCGAAACCGACGAGCAAAGGCTCTGCGACGAGGTGGCCGGTCTGCTCGAACGGCTCGACAGCGACTGCTATGTCACCCGGCGCAGTGCCGCCGAGCGGCTGGAGGCCCTGGTGGCCATGCCCGAGCACGGCACTCGGTTGGCTGCCCGGTTCCGCCACGCGCTCCGCCAGCCCGACGTGTCATTCGAGGTGCGCTGGCACCTGGAGCGATGGGGCCGGCGCCTGCCGGAACTGCCGCCGGAACCCCCCGATGATGCCGCGCCGGAGGAGTTGGACCGCGTGGTCGGCCAACTCGTGGCCGACCCGTACGCGGTGCGCCTGGCGGCCATCCGCCGGCTGGAGTGGCTGCTGGGCAACGGGAAGTTGGTTGGGCCGATTTCCGCCCGCATCAAGGCGCGGCTCCGCTCCCCCGAGCTGTCCGAGGCCGGCGCCCTGTACCTCGACGAAGTCTGGCGCGGCCTGCGCCCCATTTGGTCGCAAAGCAATCCGGCCGAGTGGGACCTGCCGGAGGTGCCCGACGAAACCATCCGCGGCTGGGTCGACGAGCTTGCCCGGGCGATCCCGCCGGGCGCCGAGCGGGGCGCGGGATCGCCGGTACGGGCGGCCAAGCGCGAACTCAGCGATCTGCTGATGCGCGACGAGTACGTGCCCCGCGTGGCGGCCGCCCTGAAGCAACGGCTCGAGGAGCCCGTCGACCCCGCTAGCCGTGCTCGCCTCGAGGCCCTGTTCGACGAAACCCGCCCCGCCATGGTGGCCGAATACTGGCAGCAACGGCAGCACCAGGCCGAACAGCACCTGCTGGTGGACGTCCCCAGCCAGTCGGCCGGGGCGGTGCGGCCCAGCCATTTCGACCGGATCGACGACCAAACCGCGCGGTGCGTCAGCGGGGCTTCGCTTTCACCCGGCGAGTATCCGGTGGGCGTTGCCATCCCGCACCCGCGAACGAGCGACGCGATGTTCCACCTGGTCAACCTGCCGACGCCACGCCGGCGGGTGTGGTACGCGCAGCATGCATTGCTCGACGAGGCCGTCCGTTTGCGGGAGATCAGCCGGCGCACGGTCGATTGGCTGCGGCGGCAGCAGCGGCGGGTCGACGAGGACGACCTGCGCATGTTGGCCTGGCTGGACCCGGGGGAGGTGTCCCGGTTTGCCGGTTGGTACTTCACGGCCATCGCCGACGATTCGCTGCCGCCGTGGCAACCCCGGCCCGATCCTTACATGCCGGGCCGATTGCTTCCTCTTGCCTCGCCGGCGTACCCGGGCGGCCGGCCCAGTCGGCACGGCGCCCTGGCCCTGCTGTTGGCCGCCGAAGGCACGCGCGAGGCGGTGCCCGGGCTGCTTGAGGCGATTGATCGCGGCCGCTTCCAGCCGCCTTCCGAGGTGGCTCCGTACCGCCTCGATTGGATCGCTGCGATGTGCATCGCCCAGCGCGACCCCTGGTCGGAGGTCGACCCTTGGCTCGCCCGCGCCGTGGCCGACCAACGGCCGCTCGTCCTGGCCGACGGGCCGACCGCCGAGGTAGGGGCGACCGCCGCCGCCCTGCTGCTTGCGCGGCACGGGCAGCGTTTCGCCGAGTTCGGGTTGCAGCCGGTGGGCGATGAGACCCTCACGGCCATCGGGCTGACCGGCTACCGCTTCGCCACCGCCGCCGGCCGCCGCCGCGTACTGAGGTGGTGCGCGGAAACCGGCCTCGACCCCGCCGCGCCCGAACACGTTGCGTCACACCCGTCCGGGGCCGCTGTGGCTCCCTGATGGCAGTGCCATCCGCCGGCCGAAGGCGGGTGGGCGTCTCGCGCCCAGCCCCGCCGGCGGGGTGCTACCCGGGGGGCCGCGGGCAAGCTACAATTGCCGGTAACCGTTCACGGGGAGAGTCCGGATTGTCGCGGGTTTAGAGATATAGGTCCGTTTTTTCGGTCGCCATTTCCCCGATCATGGCGCCTGTTGGCCGAAAAATGGACCAGTCCCCGGCCGGCCCGTGAACGGTTACCCATTGTCAAACCTTTCACCGGAAGCGAGAGAATACCTTGTTGCGAACGCACACCTGCGGAGAACTCCGCGCGGAACACGAAGGGCAGACCGTGACCGTTTGCGGTTGGGTCGATACCTACCGCGACCACAGCGGCGTGCTGTTTGTCGACCTGCGCGACCGTTACGGCAAGACTCAGGTGGTCTTCGCCCCCGAGGCCGGCGGTGAACTGCTGGCCGCGGCGAAGCTCCTGCGCGGGGAGGACGTGGTGGCGGTCACCGGGACGGTGGCCGGGCGGCCGGAGGGGACGGTCAACCCGAAGCTGCCCACCGGCGCGATTGAGGTTCGGGCCGGGCAGCTTGCGGTGCTGAACAAGAGCCGCACCCCGCCGTTCCACCCGACGTCCAAGGACCTGCCCGGCGAGGACATCCGCCTGAAGCACCGCTACCTCGACCTGCGCCGGCCGGCGATGCAGCAGACGCTCCTGCTGCGGCACCGCATCGTGAAGGTCATGCGCGATTACTTCGACGAATTGGGCTTTCTCGACGTGGAAACACCCATGCTCGGCCGGAGCACCCCCGAAGGCGCCCGCGACTACCTGGTGCCCAGCCGCGTGCAGCCCGGCACGTTCTACGCCCTGCCGCAGTCGCCGCAGTTGTACAAGCAGATCCTGATGATCGCCGGCTACGACCGCTACGTGCAGATCGCCCGCTGCTTCCGCGATGAAGACCTTCGGGCCGACCGGCAGCCGGAGTTCACCCAGCTCGACCTGGAGATGTCGTTTGTCGAGGCCGACGACGTGATGGGCGTGATCGATGGCCTGATGGCGCGGCTGGCCAAGGAGTTCCTCGGGCGGGAAATCGCGCTGCCCCTGCCGCGCATGACGTACGACGAGGCCATGGAGCGTTTCGGCCACGACGCGCCCGACCTGCGGTTCGGCATGGAGATTGTCGACCTGACCGACTTGGCCCGCGAGGCGAACTTCCAGGTGTTTCGCAACGCGGCCGAGGGGGGCGGGCGCGTGCGGGGCATCAATGCCAAGGGCGCCGCCGACCGCTACAGCCGGAAGCTGATCGACGAGTTGACCCGCTTCGTGTGCGAGGACTTTGGCGCCCGGGGCCTCGCCTGGTTCAAGGTGGGCGCCGAGGGCAAGCTCGCCTCGCCCATCGCCAAGAACTTCTCCGACGATTCGCTCGCCCGCATCGCCGGCCGCATGGAGGCCGAGCCGGGCGACCTGCTGCTGATGGTGGCCGACCGGTTCGACGTCACCTGCAAGGCGCTGCACGCGCTGCGCAAACGGCTGGCGGCGGAATTGAAGCTGTACGAGCCGGGGGTGATGCACTTTTCGTGGGTGGTCGAATTCCCGATGTTCGAACGCGACGACGAGACCGGCGGCTGGGCGGCCATGCATCACCCGTTCACGGCGCCCCGCCCGCAGGACGCCGAACGGCTCGGCACCGCCCCCCAGCAATGCCGCGCCCAGGCGTACGACCTGGTGATCAACGGCGTCGAGGCCGGCGGCGGCACCATCCGAATCCACGACTCGACCCTCCAGAGCCAAGTGTTCGGCCTGTTGGGCATCGACGAGACCACGGCCCGCGACCGGTTCGGCTTCCTGCTCGACGCGTTGCAGTACGGCGCCCCGCCGCACGGCGGAATCGCGCTCGGCCTGGACCGGGTGGTCACGCTGTTCGGCGGCGGCGAGAGCATCCGCGACGTTATTGCGTTCCCCAAGACCCAGCGCGCCACCGACATGATGACCGGGGCGCCCGGCCCGGTCGATCCGCGGCAGTTGAAGGAACTGGGGCTGAGTGTCCCCCGTTGACTTCCTCCGGCTCCGGGGCGAAACTGAAGGTTGGAAGGAGTACCCCCATGCAAATGCCCAACACCTATCGACCGGGCTTCGGCCTCGTCGCGGTTCTGCTGATGGCGCTAGCCGGGTGTCCGCGGGTCGACGTGGTCGACGAACCGGCGCCCCAGCCCGCCGAAACCGATACCCCCGACGACCCCGCTGCGCCGGATCCCGGCACCCTCGACCCGCCGGATCCCGAGCCCGAGGAGCCCCCTCCCCCGACAATCCCTACCGTCAGCCTAACGGAATCACTTCGCGCCACTTGCCTGGTTTTCGTAGATGACCCGTTTCCCGAAGGCGACTTGACCGACGTCGACGGCACGGAGCACTCGATGCACGACGTGCTCGGCCCCGAACTGACGGTTGTCGTGTTCTGGAACCGCGGGAACGTGCATTCGGTGTTCCAGCTCGAAGACCTCGCTCGCGACTTCGCCGAACCGCTTGCCGACCGTGGCGGGCGGATCGTTGCCATCAACGTGGGCGATACGCCGGAGGAGGCCGCCGAAGCGGCCCGAGAAGCCAACGCCGACTTCCTCGTTCTGCTGGACCCTGATCGGGCGTATTTCGGGAAGGTCGCCACCGAGGGCCTGCCGCGAACCTACGTGCTCGATGCCGACGGCACGATCCTCTGGTTCGACTTGGAGTACTCGCGCTCGACGCGGCGCCTCCTCGAGCAGACCATCGACGCGGCCCTGTCCGACGAGCCGGCGCCGTAACGCGGCGAGCCGTTCACTCCAACTCGTGCACCACGATCATGTTGTGGGCCGTTACCTTCAGGCCGGTCCCGGCAACCAGGACGATGCGATCGCCGCCCTCGAGCACGCCTTGGGAGCGGGCCCAGGCGGTCACGTGCTCCAGCAGCGCGTGGCTTTCCACCGTGGGGGCGCCGGCCATGGGAATCATGCCCCAGTAAAGGCAAATGCGGCGGAGCGTCTCGGGCGAATCGCTCACGCCGATCGTGGGCACCCAGTGGCGATTCTTCGCCATGCTCAGCGCCGTCGAACCGCTCGCGCTGGCCACCACCACGAGCTTCGCATCCAACTCTTCGGCCATCCGCCCGGCGGCGAATACGGTGGCCTCGGTGATGGGATTGATGTCCTCCCCTTTCAGGTCGGGCAGGCGCGCCGGCGGCCCCTCCCGGCACAGCGGCTCGGTGGCCAGGGCGATCCGGTGCATCATCTCGACCGCCTGCCGCGGGAACCGGCCGATGGCCGTCTCGCCCGAGAGCATGCAGGCGTCGGTCCCGTCGAGGATGGCGTTGGCCACGTCGGCCACTTCCGCCCGGGTAGGCACCCGCGAGTGCTGCATGCTGTCGAGCATCTGCGTGGCCACGATGACCGGCTTGCGCCGCCGGTTGCATTCGGCAATGATTCGCTTCTGCTCGACCGCCACCCGCGCAATGTCGATCTCGACGCCCAGGTCGCCGCGGGCGACCATCACGCCGTCGGTCGCCTCGACGATTTCCTCAAGCCGTTCGACGGCTTCAGGCTTCTCGATCTTGGCAATCACCTGCGCCCGCGAGCCGTGCTCGGCGAGCAGCGCCTTCAGGGCCCGGATCTCCTCCGGCGAGCGGACGAAGCTCAGGCCCACGAAGTCGATGCCCGCCCCGGCGGCCCAGATGGCGTTTTCGCGGTCCTCGGCACCGAGTGCGGGCGCGCTGAGCTTCACGCCCGGCAGGTTCACCCCCTGGCGCGAACGAATGAGCCCCGGCTGCACCACCCGGCATCGGGCCCGGTCGGCTGTGGCTGCTTCGACCTCCAGACTCACGGTGCCGTCGGCCAGCATAACGCGGTCGCCCGGTTGAAGCTCATCGACCAGCGGGGCGTAATTGGTCGTGAGGGAATGGACCGTTTGCTCCGGTGAGCGTTCGGAATCGGGCGGGGCCTCCGGATCCTGCCCGGCCGGTTCCGCTTGCCGGAGGAAGTACACCGTGTCGTCCACGTCGAGTGTGAGTTCATCGCCGGGCAGCTCGCCGAGCCGGATCTTGGGACCGGCCAGATCGGCCAGGACGGCCACTAGGTGGCCGGTCTCCTCCGAGGCCGCTCGGATGGTTGCCAGGCGAGGCTCTTGATCGGCCGGCTTGCCATGGGCCATGTTCACGCGGAACACGTCGACGCCGGCCACCAGCAATTCGGCCAACCGCTGCTTCGTGTCGCACGCCGGTCCGACGGTCGCCACGATCTTCGTATGCGAAGGCCGAGGCGGCTCGAAGGGATGCTGCGCCATTGGGTTCTCCCAATCGGGTTAGGGCTCCTCCGTTTCCAGGTGCAAGCTCGCGCCATGGAACCGGCCACACGCCATGTGCCCTCGCGCCGGCGAAGCGGTCTGCACGCAGAAATGGAAGAGATCAGGTAATGAAAGGCAGACCTGCCATTGTAGCGGAATCACAAGAAAATGCAGGGGGGGCGTGCCTGTTGTGTACAACGACCGCCCGGATTCTCCGCCCCGAGAGGGCTCAACAGCCCCAGGTCAAGCCCTCGTTGTTCTACACAAGTTTGGGCCATGTCCTTCACCCTCCCGCTTGCGGGAGGGTCGGGCTCACAGGCCCCGGGGAGGGCACTTACCATAGCAGGCTAAGAGAAGCAAAGGCGAGCCCATGCCCCCTCAATCGTGTACTATAACCCCACCCGACGGGGAGGCTGGACGAGGAGCATACGATCTGCTAATAATCTGACAGCCGATGGGGGCCGCAAAGTGGTCCCTCGGGTGCAAACGACTGGGCCGAACGCGACGGCGCGGCACGGCAACGGACGGCACGGCGGAGCGTGCCTGCTACAGGGGCAAGGTTGCCACGAAACAGGTTTTTTTCCAAGGGAAGGGATGGAACATGGATTCACAATTGGTCGTATTGGGCGGCGGGCCGGGCGGGTACGCCGCCGCGTTCCTGGCCGCCGACTTGGGAATGGCCGTTACCCTGGTCGACCAGGAACCGCGCCTCGGCGGCGTGTGCCTGCTGCGCGGATGCATCCCCTCGAAGGCCCTGCTCCACGTGGCCAAAGGCCTGGCCGAGGCGGAACACCTGGCCGATTGGGGCATCGAGTTCGGCAAGCCCGACATCGACCTCGATGGCTTGCGGAGCCGCAAGGAAAAGGTCATCGACACCCTGACCGGGGGGCTGAAGCAGATCGCCGCCAAGCGGAAAGTCAAGGTCGTGCAGGCCCGCGCCGTCTTCGAAAACTCGCAAACGCTGCGCCTCAGCCCCACCGGCAAGGCAAAGCTCGAAAGCGAAACCCTGCGGTTCGAGCACTGCCTGGTCGCCACCGGCTCCCGCCCGGCGACCATTCCGAGCCTCGACGTCCAAAGCGACCGCCTGATGAACTCGAAAGTGGCGCTCGACCTGCCCGACGTGCCCGGAAGGCTGCTCGTGGTCGGCGGCGGATACATCGGCCTGGAACTGGGGACCGTGTACGCCGCCCTCGGCAGCAAGGTGTCGGTGGTCGAGATGACCGACGGGCTGCTGCCCGGCGCCGACCGCGACCTGGTGCGCCCGCTGCACAAGCGGCTCGAAGAGCGGCTCGACGCCATCTACCTGAGCACGAAGGTGGCCGGCATCGCCGAAAAGGGCAAGGCCCTCGAGGTCACGTTCGACGGCGACGTCGAGAAGAAGACGCAGCGCTTCGACCGGGTGCTCATCTCGGTCGGCCGCACGCCCAACAGCGACCACCTCGGCCTGGAGAATACGCAAGTGAAGATCGACGACGCCGGGTTCATCGCCGTCGACAACCGCGGGCGCACGGCCGACGAGCGCATCCTGGCCATTGGCGACGTGGCCGGCCAGCCGATGCTCGCCCACAAGGCGTCGCACCAGGGCCGGGCGGCCGTCGAGGCCCTCGCCGGCGAGGCGGCCATGTTCGAGCCGCGGGCCATCCCGGCCGTGGTGTTCACCGACCCTGAGGTGGCGTGGGCCGGGCTTACCGAAACCGACGCGAAACGCGACGGGCGCAAGGTCGAAAAGGCCGTGTTCCCCTGGGGCGCCAGCGGGCGGGCCCAGGCCATCGGACGGACCGAGGGCCTCACGAAGTGGATCATCGATCCCGACTCGGAACGCCTGCTCGGCTGCGGAATCGTCGGCGCGGGCGCCGGTGATCTCATCGGCGAGGCCGTGCTGGCCATCGAGATGGGCTGCACCGTGCGCGACGTGAGCGAATCGATCCATCCGCACCCCACGCTCACCGAAACGCTCGGCTTCGCCGCCGAGGTGTACTTCGGCACGGCCACCGATCTGTACCGGCCGAAGCGGAAGTAGCGGCGCTGCCATCCCACCCTGCAGATGCCCCGGCTTGCCCGGACGGACCGCTACGCTCCTCGCTACTATCCTTGCTGTGGGCTCGGGCGAGGCAGCCGGTGGAACGGACCGCTCCCGGCGTCACTCCCGACCGATCCGGCGGGTTATCTGCGCCAACGTGCCCGCGCGAATCACCCCCCTTCTGGTCGCCAAGCGCGAATCCGCTTGCGAACCCTGTCCTGCACCCAAAACCGGGAAATTGGGGTTTGCGGCCCGGGTCGCGTCGGTTATCTTTGCAATTCTTACAAACCGTTACACCGCAAGCACCGCCCGAAGGCGGCAAGCGGTAGCGGCAGTATGCCTCCGGGTCACGTCCGCGGGGGCACTGCCCGAGTTTTCGCGGCACAAAGAGCCTTTGGTCTGCCATTTGCTACGTGCCCCGGCATCGCGTTCGGCCTCAAGGATGGGGCCGGGCTGCCGCCTCCTTGACCCACGGAGAAAGCAGGAGAGAGCATGGATGCTCGCGCAGGGCGTGCCGCGCTGATCGTCGCGGCACTGGCCGTCACCATGGGCGCCCGATTTCAGACGCCCAACTTCATCGTCGAAACCCACAACCCGCAACTCGCCCGCGAGTTCGCCCTCGCCGCCGAGCAACAGCGGCGCGAATTGGCCGTTTCGTGGCTGGGGAAGGAGTTACCCAACTGGTCGCAGCCCTGCCGGATGACGGTTCGGGTGGGCCCGCAGTTGGGGGCCGGCGGGGCCACCACCTTCTACTTCGACCGGGGCGAGGTGTTCGGCTGGCGGATGAGCATCCAGGGTTCGCGGGAACGCATTCTCGATTCGGTGCTGCCGCACGAGATCACGCACATGATCCTGGCCAGCCACTTCCGCCGCCCCGTTCCCCGCTGGGCCGACGAGGGCGCGGCCACCAGCGTCGAGCACGTCAGCGAGCGCAACAAGCACCGGCGGATGCTCCACCAGTTTCTGCGCACCGGCCGGGGCATCGCCTTCAATCGGATGTTCGCCATGCGCGAATACCCGGCCGACATCATGCCGCTGTACGCCCAGGCCCACTCGCTGGCCGAGTACCTGATCCAACTCGGCGGGCGGCGGAAGTACGTCGAGTTCGTCGGCGACGGGATGGAAACCAACGACTGGTGCGGAGCCATCGAACGCCATTACGGCATCGACACTACGGGAGAACTTCAGCAGACGTGGCTGGCATGGGTGCGGCAGGGCTGCCCCCCGTTGCCGCCGGCCTCGCAGCCCGAGGCACAACCGTCGGCTGAAGTCATCGCGGTCAGCCACCAGCGGGAGCGGCCCGAGCCCAACCTGATTCACCACGAGCCGCGGGACCGGCCGGGCTATGCGCCCGGCAGCGTGGTGGCGGCCGAGGACGCCCGGCGAAACCCCAGGGCGCCGTCCCGCGCGCTGCCGAACGAGCCGGCCGGCCAGATCGCCTCGAGCGACGGGTGGTATCCGGCCGGGCAGCGGCCGCGGCAGGAGGCCGACGTCGCCGCGACGTCGCCCACCGCGACGACGCCCCCCGCGACGAGCCCCTATCCGACCATCCACGGCGAGAACCACCTGACCCGCCCGCAGCCGACCGAACCCTCCCGAGAGATCATCCTCGACCGGGGAGGGCGTTAGCCAACCGCCTCCTTTTTCACCGTCAGTTCCAATCCGTCGATGACGGGAATGGCCAAATGTCGGTGGATGCGAAACAGCAGCCAATCCTCGAGGGTTTCGGCCAGGGCGTTCCGGCACTCCTCCAGGGTTGGAGCATTGGCATATACCC
>SKJM01000020.1 GCA_007122045.1 Planctomycetales bacterium
CGCGGTAGAACCAGTGGGCGATCACGGGGTTGGTGGTGCCGGGGTCGCCGGGGACCGTATGCACGCCCCCTTGCGGGCCGCTGGAGGAGCTGAGCGGCTGGACCCAGCCGATCTGGCTTTCGAAGAACCGCATGGGGGCGTCGGCGCGGTAGCCGTCCTGGGGTGTGGCCCCGGGAACGCGGTCGTAGGCCCCGCCCCACGACGCAAGCGGTTCATCGGACCCGTCGCCGTCGAGGGTCATCAGCGACAGCGTGCCTGCCGATCGCAAGCCGCCGCGGCTGTACGCTTCGTTCCGCCGGGCGATCAACAGATCGTACGAGGTGATCCGCCCGTCGAGGTTGGCGTCGGCACTGGCCACGTACACGCCGTCGCCCTCTCGGGCGCCCACCATCCGCTGAATGGCGAGCACGTCGGTGCGGTCGACCACGTGGTCGCCGTTGACGTCGCCGATCAACGTGACGTCGAGCCGGAACTGGGTGCGGCCGGTCATCTGTCCGGTCACGTCGATGTGGTAGTTGCCGCCGAACAACTCGGCGAGGACGTAACTGTCGGTGGTGCCGGGCAGGTTGGGCCGGGCGTACAGGGGCCTGACGCGCGCGCCGCTCTCGTGCACGATGTCGACCGCGGCCGGATTGAAGCTGCTCCCTTCGCGCCCTTGCACGCGGAACCCGAGCACGACCCGGTCCCGGGCGATGCCCAATTCCTGCGGGGCGATGGTCACCGGGATGCGTTCCACGTCGTTGCCCCGTGCCGGGTCGAGGATGCCCGTGAACTGGCTGAACAGGTTGGCCGCCGACAACAGGTGCCGGTCCTCGAGCCGCTCGAGTGTGGCCGATCGGGCATAGCGGCGCTCCCACGTGCGCCGTTCGATGGCGTTCCGCCGCCGGTTCCGCGTGTTGGGGGTCATGACCATTGCTCCCTTATCCTTGAGGTTGGTTAGCTCCTTGTGTGTCCCCCCACACGCTGAAGCGTGAACTCCAACATGCCGGGTTTTCGGTTTGGGCACGTGGCGCCGTCACCGCCGGCCGTTACGGCGCCGGCCGGTCGGCCTGCGCCAAGTGCCCAGCAACAGGACGGCCGCGGCCAGCAGCGCGGCGCTGCCGGGCTCGGGCACGACGGTAAACGCCAACGGCGGGCCCGCGTCGACCCACAGGTGGATCGGATCGAACGGGTCGGCCGGATTGAACTGCGTAGCATCGGTAAAATCGATCGCGAACGCTCCGCTGCCCACCTCGGCAGGCGTGACGTCGAACGAGAAGAACACGCCGTCCGACGTGACGTGCGCGGCCGGGTCCATCCCGAACGTCAAGAACGACGCTTCGGCGTAGCCGGGCAGGGCCATGGTGAGGAAGTCCCACGGGCTGTCGGGTGGGTCGGGCACGATGGGGCCGGCGGTAATGGACGGCGGGCCCAGCAGGGCGTCGTCGTAAACGACCGAGGCGGCCAGCGCGTCGAGTTGCCAGCCCGGCTGAAGCCCGTCGAGGCGCACGTCGACGGTAGCCGTCTGGCCGACGTAAAGTTGCGCCACGTCGGGCCCGCCGCTTTCGAGCGAGAGGGTCACTTGGGCGTGGGTGGAGGCGGCGGCGAGCAGCCAGGCGGCTGCGGCCGCGACAATCAATAGGGGTCGCATCATGGGAGCATCTCCACGGAAGTTGGGAAACAGGGAACCGGCCGCCCGCGCGGACGACGGTGGCAGGAAAGCCGGGCGGGGCGGCGCATTGCGGCCGCGGCCGGAAAGAGGTTTGGCAGGCCGTCGGCGGAATGGTTGTTCGCAGGAAACCGCGCGCCGAGCACCGCCCGCGCACGGCGTGGGCCGGTCCGATTGGCCGGCGGGACAGTGGATGGGCGCGCCCGCTTCGGGCTGCGACGGGAAACGAGGCGCGCGGGGCGTTCCAGGTGCGCAGGTGTTGCGGGAAGTACCGCCAGAGGAAGCGCGGCGGCCGAAGGGACTCGGCGCCGCCGTCGGCGCGCAGGAACTATGCCCCCCCCCCCCGGACAATGTACGGCACGGCCGTAGCGTCGCCCGGCGGACGAGTGGAAATCTGACGGCGGATGGAAAGCAGCGCCATGACGGCAGCCCTATTTCGGGTGGTGAGCTGTTCCCCCAAGGCAACCATCAGCCTGCCGGGAACTGGAAGCTCACCAATGACCATAGCAATTCAGCCAAGCGAGTCAACCGACCCGGCGCCGATTTGGGCGAGAACGGGCGTCGCCCGAAGTGGGACGGCGCGGGTAAACTCCTATGGTTATTGGACTTGCGCGGCAATGGGCCGGCGGAAAAAATTTTTCGCCGGTCACGCGATTTTTGGGTTCCGCCGGGCGCGCGGTTGTGGAAAAAGTGTCGATAGACGGCCGGGTTCGAACATCGATTGCGGCATGTGCAACCGCATGAGCCGATCATGCGGAGTTGCCCGTCGAAACGAGGTTCTTGTGCGCATTCGGCGACCACACGCGCGCACCGGCCGTGTGGTTGTCCACGTGCGGCTCTTGCGTTTCCATGTGCACACAGCCTTTCTTTTCGAGACGGCACAACGGCGTGTGCTTACTCCATTCGTGCGGCCTGCACCTCGAAACGGAAAAGCCGGAAAACCGCGCCGGTTCGCCGAAAAATGCACCACTTCCCCGCCGGCCCGTCTCCTTCGGGCCATCAACTCCAAAGCGACTTCGTCCGCCGGCGGATCGAGCGGCTGTGGAGGCCGGTGTGGAGCGGGCCCGGCGCGTCGTCGGCCGAAAGCGGGCCGGTTACCGTCCGCGCGAACCTCGCCTGGACCGGCTGGGGCAGGAAGCGGGTAAGCTGCGCGAAGCCGTGGGCGTCGCTCGCGCCGGGGCGGTAGTGGTACCGGAACGGGCAGCAGACGTACAGCCAATGCTTCGCGCGGGTCAGGCCCACGTAGAACAGGCGCCGCTCCTCTTCGATTTCCACCGCCGATTTCGTGGACATGTCCGAGGGGATGTTGCCGTCGGCGGCGTGGATGATGTATACCGCGTCCCACTCGAGCCCCTTGGCCGAATGGATCGTGCTGAGCACCAGGTAATCGTCGTCGAGGTGGGGCGGGCCGGCGAGGTCCTGCGTGGAACTGGGCGGGTCGAGCGTCAACTCCTGGAGCATCCGCTGCCGGCTTCCGTA
>SKJM01000837.1 GCA_007122045.1 Planctomycetales bacterium
GATTACCGAACGCGACGTTCCCGAGCTGGTCGAGGAGCACTTTCTCAAAGGCCGGCCGGTCGCGCGGTTGATGTTCACCCCGTCCGGCGAAGAGCAGCCGATTCCACGAATGTCGGACATCGGATTTTTCGGCAAGCAGCGGCTGATCGCCCTGAAGAACCGGGGCCTGATCGACCCGGAACGGATCGAGGACTACATCGGCCGCGGCGGATACGCGGCTCTGGCCAAAGCGCTGACCGCCATGACGCCCGATGAGGTGATCGAGGAGGTCAAGCAGTCGGGCTTGCGCGGTCGGGGCGGGGCCGGCTTCCCGGCCGGCCGGAAATGGGAAAGCCGCCGCCGGGCCACCGGCGCGCCGAAATACGTGGTGTGCAATGCCGACGAAGGCGATCCCGGCGCCTTCATGGACCGCAGCATCATCGAGTCCGATCCGCACCTCGTCCTCGAAGGCATGGTCATCGGCGCGTACGCCATCGGCGCCAGCCGCGGGTACGTGTACATCCGAAACGAGTACCCGCTGGCCGTCGACCGGCTCGGCATCGCCATCGGCCAGGCACGCGAGCACGGCTTGCTGGGCAGCGACATCCTGGGCACGGGGTTCGATTTCGACATTGACATCCGCCGCGGCGCCGGGGCCTTCGTGTGTGGCGAGACCACCTCGCTTGTGGCTTCCATCGAAGGGAATCCTCCCGAGCCGCGGCCGCGCCCCCCGCGCACCACGCTCTGGGGAAAACCGGTCAATATCAACAACGTGGAAACGTGGGCGAACGTTCCGACCATCATCACGCGCGGAGCAGCATGGTTCGCGGCCATCGGCACGGAAAAGAGCAAGGGAACCAAGGTGTTCTCGCTGGTGGGAAAGGTGGAGAACACCGGGCTCGTCGAGGTGCCCATGGGCATCACGCTGCGCGAGATCGTCTTCGACATCGGCGGCGGCATTCCCGGCGGCAAGCGGTTGAAGGCGGTCCAGACGGGCGGGCCCTCGGGCGGATGTCTGCCCGAATCGCTGCTGGACTTGCCCATCGACTACGAAAAACTCACCGAGGCCGGTTCCATGATGGGCTCCGGCGGGCTCATCGTCATGGACGAGGACGACTGCATGGTCGACGTCGCCCGTTACTTCCTCGAATTTCTTACCGAGGAATCGTGCGGCAAATGTACGGCGTGCCGCGAAGGGGTCGAGGCAATGTACCGCCTGCTGACGAACATCTGCGAGGGCCGGGGGACCGACGGCGACGTCGAGTTGCTCGAAGAGCTATCGCAGGCCGTACAGGACGCCTCGCTTTGCGGGCTGGGGCAGTCGGCGCCAAATCCCGTGTTGAGCACGATCCGGTATTTCCGCGAGGAATACGAGGCCCACATCCGCGACCGCGCCTGCCCCGCCGGCGTGTGCAAGGCCCTGTTCCATTACGGCATTGACGAAGAGAAATGCACGGGCTGCATGGTCTGCAAGAAGGCGTGCCCCTACGACGCGATTGAGGGAGAAAGCAAGGCCCCTCACCGGATTTTCCTGGAACAATGCACCACGTGCGGCGCTTGCTACGACGCATGCCACTTCGACGCCGTGGTGAAGCATCCCGGGGGCAAACCGGTGGAGGCGTTAGTTTAAGAAAGGATGAGCGGGCGACGGTTGTTGGAGTTCACGCTTTAGCGTGCGAATTACGTATGTGCGATACGCGGCCCGCTAAAGCGTGAACTCCAGCAGTCGATTCACACGCTAAAGCGTGAACTCCAACCGGGCTCCCCGCGAATGGAACCGGTTCGACAAAAATGAAACTCAGCGAAGTACAGTACATCCTGGAGGCTGAAGTCGTCGCGGGCTCGCGTTGGGAGGACATCGACGTGGTGATGGGGTGCGGCGCCGACCTGATGAGCGACGTGCTGGCCTTCGCCGAGCGGGGCGCCCTGTTGCTGACCGGTTTGACCAATATGCAAGTGGTCCGCACCAGCATGATGGCCGAGATCGCGGCCGTGTGCTTCGTGCGGGGAAAGAGGCCGCCGAAGGAGACCGTCGAGATGGCCGCGGAAGCGGACCTGCCCCTGCTGAGCACCCGGCTGCCGATGTTCGAAGCCTGCGGCCGATTGTACCGCGAAGGGCTCAAGGGGTGCTCGGAGGTCGGCGGGTGAACACGTGCCGGCGGAAGGCGACTGTTCCCTGTGAACGGCTGAACACGAGAGACGCAATCGGTGAAGGTGGAAAAAGACGTCACCAAGACCCGGGAGATGGTCTATGAAACGAAGGTTCGCGAGGTCATGACCGGGCAGGTCATCACCGTGGGTCCTCGCGAACCGATGAGCACGCTGCGGGAGATACTTCGCCGCAATCGGGTTTCCGGGCTTCCCGTGGTCGAAGATGAGCGGCTGGTGGGGATCATCAGTCTGGAGGATTTCATCAAGTGGCTGGCCGATCGTGAGGAGGACTGCCCCATCGAGGAAAAAATGACGCGGCAACTGGTCACCGTCCACCGGGACGACCCGGTCGTGCTGGCCGTCGACAAGTTCGACAAGACCGGCCTGGGCAGGTTGCCGGTGATCAGCCGCGAGGATGGGCGGCTGGTGGGCATCCTCACCAAGGGCGACGTGGTGGAAGGGCTGCTCAGGAAATTGGAGGTCGATTACCGTGCGGAGGAGTTGCGGCGCCACCGGGCGAGTTACATCTTCGAGGACATCGAGGCCGACGGCACCACGCTGGCCTTCCAGTACCAGGTGCGGGGACACGATTTCGAACGCGCCGGCGAGAGTTCCACGCGGCTGAAACGCACGCTCCGGCGCCTCGGCGTCCACCCCAACGTCGCCCGGCGCGTCGCCATCGCCAGCTACGAGGCGGAAATGAACCAAGTGGTGTTCACCGAAGGAGGGACGATCCGGGCGCGCGTGGAACCGAACCGCGTGTTCCTGGAGGCCGAGGACGACGGGCCGGGAATCGCCGACGTCGAGCAGGCCCTCCAGCCAGGCTACTCCACCGCCCCCGATTGGGTCCGGGAACTCGGCTTCGGAGCCGGCATGGGATTGACCAACATCCAGCAGTGCAGCGACCAATTTCAGATCGAATCGGAACCGGGCAAGGGAACGCGCCTTGCCGTTTCGTTTTTCACCAACGAGTAGAGAAACATGACCCTGGCCGAA
>SKJM01000800.1 GCA_007122045.1 Planctomycetales bacterium
GATGTACGCCCGCCTGGGCGTCCGATTCGACCACACGCTGGGCGAGAGCTTCTACCAGGATCAGTTGGCCGGGCTCGTCGACGAACTGGGGCGCACGGGCCTGGCATGCCGCAGTGAAGGGGCCCTGGCCGTGTTCCTCGAGGGGCACAAGGCACCCATGCTCGTCCAGAAGCAGGACGGCGCGTTCCTGTACGCCACGACCGACCTGGCCACGATCCGCTACCGCATGGAGACCTTCCACCCGGACGCCATCCTGTACGTGGTCGATCACCGCCAGAGCCTGCACTTCCAGCAGTTGTTCGCCGCGGCGCGGAAGCTGGGCCACCGCGACGTGGAGCTGACCCACGTGAGCTTCGGCACGGTGTTGGGCGACGACGGCCGCCCGTTCCGCACCCGCGAGGGCGACATCGTGGGCCTGGAAAGCCTGCTCGACGAGGCGGTGCGCCGCGCCGCCGAGGTGGTGGCCGCCAACGACGAGGCCAAGCCGGGCGGGCCGGAGCTTTCCGCCGAGCAGCGGCGGCGCGTCGCCGAAACCGTGGGCATCGGCGCGCTGAAGTACGCCGACCTCGCCCAGAACCGCACCAGCGACTACGTGTTCAGCTTCGACAAGATGCTGGCGATGAACGGCAACACGGGCACGTACATGCAATACGCCTACGCCCGGGTGCGCAGCATCTTCCGCAAGGGCGGCGTCGATGCCGCCGCGCTGGACGCGAAGGACGCTGCGCTCCTGCTCGAAACGCCGGAGGAGCGGGCGCTGGGGCTGCAACTGCTCCGCCTGAGCGAGGCCCTCGACCAGGTGCTGGCCGACTATCGGCCCAACCAGCTCACGGCCTACCTGTTCGATCTGGCCGGCCGGTTTACGGCGTTCTACGAGAAGCACCCGGTGCTGAAGGCCGAGCCCGACGCTCTCCGCCAAAGCCGCCTGCTGCTGTGCGACCTGACCGCGCGGACCATCCGGCAAGGCCTTGCTCTGCTGGGTATCGACGTGGTGGAACAGATGTAGGGCCTTTCGTTTCCCGACGGCCAGCACGGGCGCCCCGTTGCTGTGCTTTCCACCGGACAGACCGGACAGTTTGCCATTGTCACGCAGGAAGGCACCGTCGCGATGTATCAAACGCCGAAGCGGTAAGGCCACTGCCGCAGGGCGGTTGGCGCCGACAGCCGGCCGCTGGTAGAATCGGCGCATCGTTTTGTCAGTGCCGGGGCCGACGGTGGAGCCTGGGGCTCCGTGGAGGAAAGACGGCCGGCGCTTCCGTATTTCCCATGACCCGCGGCGCAGCCAATGCCGGAACGCGAGTTTCTGCTGCAAACAGTCCTTTCGACCGTGGACGACGGGAGTCACCTCGGCCGGCTGCTGCTGTTTCCCGAAGTGTCGGCCTACGACAACAAGCCAAAGGACGTTGTCAGGGAGTTGACCCGGCTGGGCGAGGAGGTTCTCAAGCGGCTGCCGCTGGCGGAGCTGCACCGGCGGCGGCAGATCGCCGGCAAGGTGGAGGTTCGCGAGGTGACCATCGAGGTCCCGCCGCCGCAGGCGCGGAACTGGGCCACGCCTTTGCCGGTGCGGTTCGGCGTCGTCTGTTGGAATCACGGTTCGGACGCCATGATCGGGTACGTTCCCGCCCTGGATATCGAGGTGGTTGTCCGGCGTCCTGACGACCTCGACGCGCAGCTTGCCGAAGACATCCGCTACGCCCTGATGCGCCGGAAGACGGCCGCTTCGCTGCGCGCCCTGGCCGAGTTGCAGCGAATCGAATCGGTCGGGGTCGAGCCGGTTGCCCGCCAGGTGGCCATCAAGACGCCCAAGCAGTTGGCCCAGGAGCAGCAGCCGGAGGAAGAATCGGTCCTGTCGGAGATTGCGAGCGAGTTGCACAGGAGTGGGCTGCCGGACGTTTTTGGATTGGACGCCGTGGTCGAGGCGCTCGACGACTGGCTGTTCGGCAAGAGCCCGCGCAGCGTGCTGCTGGTCGGTCCCTCGGGCGTGGGCAAGACGGCGGCCGTCCACAAGCTGGCAACGCGGGCTGGCCGGAAGGGGGCGGCGGCCCGTCCCATCTGGTCGACCAGTGGCGCGCGGATCGTGGCCGGGATGGCCGGTTTCGGCATGTGGCAGGAGCGGTGCCGGAAGATCTGCCGCGAGGCGGCGAATACCAACGCGGTGATCCACTTGGGCAATCTGATGGAGCTGATGCAGGTGGGCCGTTCCGCAGGGAGCGAATTGGGGATCGGCGAGTTCCTGCGGCCGGCCGTGGCGCGGGGCGAATTGCTGGCCGTGGTCGAGTGTACGGCCGAACAACTCGCCCGGATTGAAAGGGCGTCGCCTGCCATGCTCGATGCGTTCGTTCGGCTGGACGTACCTGAGCCGACGCGGGACGAGTCGCTGGCCATTCTGCGTCAGGCGGCCAATTCGTACTCGTTCCACGCGCCCGCCCGGCCGGACGCGAGCGCACTGGCCGCCGCGGAGCGCTTGCACCGCCGCTACGCGACCTACTCGGCCTTTCCCGGCCGGCCGCTACGATTCCTCAAGAACCTGATTGCCGACGCCCGGCAGCCCGACCGGGAGGGGCCGTCTTCGTTCGCGCCGCACGGCGAGAAGGCACGTCGCACGTCGTCCGGAAGGCGGCAGGGCAAGACGGCGTCCGCCGGGTCAACGGGAGCGAAGAAGCCGAGCCAGGCCATCCTGACGGCGGCCGACGTCACGGCAGCGTTCTCGCGCGAAACGGGGCTGCCTGAGTCGCTGTTGGAGGAGACGGTCCCGCTGCACCTGCCCGCCACGCGCGAGTGGTTCGAGCAGCGCGTGATCGGCCAAACCCAGGCGGTCGACGTGGTGGTGGACCTGTTGGCCACGGTCAAGGCGGATCTGGCCCGGCCGGACCGGCCGCTGGCCTCACTCTTGTTCATCGGCCCGACCGGCGTGGGCAAGACGGAGATGGCCAAGTCGCTCGCCGAGTTTCTGTACCGGGACCGCCGGCGGATGATCCGCATCGACATGAGCGAATACGCCGATCCGATTTCGGTCGACCGGCTGATCGGCACGTCCGGCCAGGTGGAGGGGGTGTTGACGTCGAAGGTGCGGGAGCAGCCGTTCGGGGTGGTCCTTTTCGACGAGTTTGAAAAGGCCCATCC
>SKJM01000572.1 GCA_007122045.1 Planctomycetales bacterium
AAGACCGTGGCCGGCGGCTAGGCGCACGTCGCATTCGCCATCGCCCAGGGCTTCGCGCAAAACGGCCGCCGAGCCGGGATCGGCCAGGGCGGCCAGCCCATGGACACAGTTCAGCCGGCAGAAGCCCTTGACCTTCGGCAGCGCCGCGCGGAACTGCTCGGCCGCACCGTCGCGGATGGCCACCAGGGCCATGGCAGCCGGTTCCACCAGGTCCTCGTCGCCGAGCACCTTTCCCAAGGCGGCGCAGGCCTCGCGGCGGCCCGACCATTGCAGCAGCTCGCACAGGTACCGCTTGTTGTCGGTGGAAAGGTCTTCGCTGCCGAGCTTCCGGCACAGCACTTCGACCAACTGCCGCCGCCCGCCCTCATCCTTGACCACCAGCACGTGGTTGGCCAGGCAGTGCAGGGCGTAGTGGGGTTTGACGTTCTCGGCGGTGCCGGGTTCGTCGAGCATGTCGACCAGGCCGGCGACGAACGGGCGGCCGCCCCGGTGGATTTCGGCCACGGCCTGTTCGATTCTTTCTTTGTCGATGTTCTGGGTGTACATGCCGCGGCCGTCGGGGTCGGGCATTTGGGCAACCAGGTTCTTCAGCTTCTCAGGGACTGGCATGGTTGGTTTCCTTATGATTCTTGTGCCTTGTGAATATCTGAGGTGGGCCGTGCGGACCCCCGCGCCGGGCGCGGCGCCGCTCGTACCCGCCGATTGCTTTCCCGGCGGTTAGACGAACCAGGGAGCGCGCATCGGCTGGTTGACCAGGCGGTCGGCTTCGTCGTCGCCGACGACGCGTTCGGTGTCCGGGTCGAACCGAATCGTCCGGTTGCAGCGGAAGGCGACGTTGGCCAGGTGGTAGATCGTGGCGACCCGCTGGGTGACCTCGGCGTTCCCGCCGGCCTGCTGGCGCGTGCGAATGGCGTCCTGGAAGCGGACCAGGGGCTCGGGCTCGGGCATTTCGTCGAGTTTCTCGCGGTCCTCCTCGCTGAGCATGGCGAGGATGTCGCTTTCGCTGGTCTTGGCCGGCCGGAGGCGGTCGTAGCCCCCGCCCCATTCACTGCTGTCGAGCACCAGCGTGAAGCCGTCGGCGTACTTCATTTCGGCCCATCCCCACATGCCACAGGCTTCGGGGTGGGCAATGGGCGCGTGGGGGATGACCTCGACCGGCGCGGTCAGGTCGCGGCCGTATTCATACGCGGGGCGGTCGAGATGGTGGTTGGCCATGTCGGCCAGGCCGCCGCCCTCGTAGTCCCAGTAGCCCCGGTGCGTGCCGCCGAACCGGTGCCCATGGTAGGGCCGATGGGGGGCCGGGCCGCAGTACATGTCCCAATCGAGCCAGTCGGGGACGGGGGCGACGTTGTACACGACCCGCCCGCTCCACTGGGCCACCTTCACGCCGCCGCGCTGGACGATGACCGTATCGCACTCCTTCAGCAGCCCGCTCTCGAAGATCTTCCGCAGCCTCCGGTTCCCGCCGAAGCGGCCGAAGGTGCAGATCTGGAAGATGCGCCCGTAGCGCTTCTCGGCGTCGGCAATGGCGCGGCCCTCGGAGATGAAGCGGGTCATGGGCTTCTCGCACATGACGTCCATGCCGGCCGCCATGGCTGCGACGGAGATCAGGGCGTGCCAGCCCGGCGGGGTGGCGATGGCCACCACGTCGATGTCCTTGCGTTCCAGCACGCGGCGGTAATCGGTGTAGGTGGTCTTGTTGTCGGCTTTGCCGCGGAATCGGACGTCGCAGGTGGCGAGCCTTCGAATGCCCGGTCCCATACTGTTGAACGTGCCGTTGCCGCGGCCGCCGGCGCCGATCAGCGCCCCGCCGAACTCTTCGCTGGGCGGCGTTTGGCCTTGCCCCAGCACGTTTCGCGGCACGACCGCCAGCGCCGCAACGCCGGCCGCCGTACTCTTGAGGAACCGCCGTCGGGTGTGCCCCGGCTTGCGAGTGTTCATGAGTGGTACTCCTTGGGTTGGTGGGATGGCCGCGCTTGGGGCGCGGCGCGATCGTTACCTCTCAACGGACGATTCGAGTTTAGCGCGTCGGGGACGGCGCGTCAAGCGCCGTCCCCCGGCATGGTCCACACACGCCGGCTTCAGCCCAACGTGGCGAAATAGGCGTCGAGCCGGTCGGGATCGAGCGCGGGTTCGGCGAACAGGTCGGCGTAGTCGGCCGGGTCGGCATCATCCTCGGCCGTCTTTGGGAGGCGGCGGATGCCGGGGCCCAGGGTGGGTTGCATCAGTCCGTGCTCACCGTGGTCGTGTCCGAGCAGGTGGCCCATCTCGTGCATCACGGCCGTGAGCAGATCGATCCGATGGACGGCGCTGGTGCCGGGCCGCGCTTCGAGTTCGTCGTGCCGGGCGGTGGGCTGGAAGTCGGCGTCGGTGGTGCCGAGGTACCAGCCGAACCCGGCGGCGCGGGGGTCGATCTGGATCGTGCCGCCCACCGTGCGGCCGAGCATCAGGCCCGGCAGTTCGACAATGTGCACCTGGAAGGCCACGGTTGCCACCTCGGGCGCGAGGCGGGCAATGGCCTCCTCGACGACCGGTTGCAGGTCGGCCTGGGTGATCGGAACCGGCGCCGGCTGGTCGGCCGGCGGCGGCGCCTCGGCGTGCAGGGCCGCCACCGTGGGGGCGAAGTTGCCCACCAAGACCGGGCCCCACGTAACATGCCGGCTTGGCCAGTTGCCCCACCGCGCGCTGGCGAAGCTGCTGCCGGTGCTACGGGCGACCCACCAATCGCCGTTGGAAGCCGCGCGGCCGGCGATGTCGGTGCGGCCGTCGCCGTTGAAGTCGCCCACCATCACGTCGACCCACTGGACGGCCGGGTTCCATCGGCCCCAGCGGGCGCTGGTGAACCCGTTACCGGATGGCCTTGCCTGGGCCACCCACCAGATGCCCGTCTGGGCGACCCGCCCGGCAATGTCGGTGCGGCCGTCGCCGTTGAAGTCGCCCACCATCACGTCCACCCAGCGGTACGACGGGCTCCATTGGCCCCAGCGGGTGGTGGTGAACCCGTCGCCGGACGGTTTGGCCAGGGCCACCGACCAGTCGCCGGTGCGGGCGTTGCGGCCGGCGATATCGGCCCGGCCGTCGCCGTTGAAATCGCCCACCACGACGATTAACAAAGAAGTAC
>SKJM01000542.1 GCA_007122045.1 Planctomycetales bacterium
CAACCGGCTCTGCCGAAAAATTCGCGTGTTAGCCGGGTGTTAGCCGAATGGCCCCCCGGAATCGCCGAACCTCTTGTGTCGTAAAGACTTGCGCCCATTCCGGCCCAAAAGTTGCTAGCAGTGCTATCGGCGCGGTCACAACGCAAGTCCCTAGCTCGTATCGGCTTACGGCGGGATGACCGACCGCGCTTGACCGGACCGAAGAATCCGGTAAACTTGGGTAATGTCGCCTGTATGTTGTGGTTGATAGGGCATCTGGATACAATATATAGGTGAACGGCAGCGAAATTCGTCTCCCGTTCGGGCTCGCTGGTGGTGGCCGGTTCTGTCGATTCGACAGGGTGGCGGGCTCGTGGGAAAGGACGAGGCGGAGGCCGACTGCGAAAACCAAGCGAAATGGGAAGGATGCCCCGTGCCACTCAAAGCTCAAGCAAGGAGAGACAGGAATGGATAACCTGGAAGCCAAGGGAACGAAAACGCCAACCACGACGGTTGCACAGCCGACAGACGGGCCCAATACAGCCCTACAGGAGGGGATCCACATCGAGCCCCGGTTCTGCCCCACCGACGTTGCCGACCCCTTCGACACGGTCGAGTGGGACCTGCGCACCGCCACCATCAAGGGCGAAGGCGGCGACGTGCTGTTCGAACAGTCCAACTGCGAGATCCCCGCCGCCTGGAGCCAGCTTGCGACCAACGTGGTTGCCAACAAGTACCTGTACGGCGAGGTGGGAACCCCCGAGCGCGAAACGGGCGTGCGGCAGCTTATCCACCGCGTGTGCCGCACCATTGCCGACTGGGGCCAACGTGACGGCTACTTCGCCGGCGCCGACGCCGCCGAGAACTTCTACCGCGAACTCACCTGGCTGTGCCTGCACCAGTACGCCGCCTTCAACTCGCCCGTCTGGTTCAACGTCGGCCTGTTTCACCAGTACGGCGTCAAGGGTGCCATGTGCAACTGGTGCTGGGACCCCGAAGCCGAAGACGCCGTCCAGCCGGAGAACCCGTACGAGTACCCCCAGGGCTCCGCGTGCTTCATCCAAAGCGTCGGCGACAACATGGAGGACATCATGGAGTTGGCCCGCAGCGAGGCCATGCTCTTCAAGTTCGGCTCCGGCACGGGCACCGACCTTTCGTCGCTGCGTTCGCATCGCGAGAAGCTTTCCGGCGGGGGGAAGCCTTCCGGGCCGCTTTCGTTCATGCGGGTGTACGACCAGATTGCGGCGGTGGTCAAGAGCGGCGGCAAGACCCGCCGGGCCGCCAAGATGCAGTCGATCAAGGACCGGCACCCCGATGTGATGGAGTTCATCACCTGCAAGCAGAACGAGGAGAAGAAGGCCCATACGCTGATTGCCGAAGGCTACGACCCCGAGGAGGCGTACAACTCGGTCCTGTTCCAGAACGCCAACCTGTCGGTTCGCCTCAGCGACGATTTCATGCAGGCGGTTGAGAGCGACCGCCCGTGGACCACGCACTGGGTGACCGACGCGAAGCACGAAGGCCCCAGCTATGCCGCCCGCGACATGTTCCGCACCATCGCCGAGGGCGCCTGGTTGTGCGGCGATCCCGGCGTGCAGTATGACACGACCATCAACCGGTGGCACACGTGCAAGGCGTCGGGCCGGATCAACGCCAGCAACCCGTGCTCCGAGTACATGTTCCTCGACAACACGGCGTGCAACCTGGCCAGCATGAACCTGATGAAGTTCCGCCGGGAGGACGGCACGTTCGACGTCGAACGGTTCCAGGCGGCCTGCCGGGTGGTGTTCATCGCGCAGGAGATCCTCATCGACCACGCCAGCTACCCGACGGCCAACATTGCGCGGAACAGCCACCTGTACCGGCCCATCGGGCTGGGGTACTCGAACCTAGGCGCGCTGATCATGTCGAGCGGCCTGCCGTACGATTCCGAGGCCGCCCGCGGCCTGTGCGGGGCCGTCACCGCCCTGCTGCACGGCGCGGCGAACCTGGCCAGCACCGAGCTGGCCGCCGCCGTGGGCCCGTTCGCTGAGTACGACCAGAACCGCGATGCCATGCTCGGCGTGATGGGCATGCACTGGGAGCAGGTCGAGCAGATTGCCGAGTGCCCGCCGGACGTCAAACAGGCGGCGCGCGCCGTGTGGGACCGCGTGCTCATCGAAGGGCGGCGGCACGGCTTCCGCAACGCGCAGGCCACCGTGCTCGCCCCGACCGGCACGATCAGCTTCATGATGGACTGCTGCACGACGGGCATCGAGCCCGACATCGCGCTGGTCAAGTACAAGCAACTGGCCGGCGGCGGCGTGCTGAAGATGGTCAACCGCACCGTGCCGCTGGCGCTGGAAACGCTCGGCTGCGATGAGGAGCAGATCAAGGCCGTGCTGGCACACGTCGAGGAGCACGACACCATCGAAGGCGCGCCGGACCTCGCCGAAGAACACCTGCCCGTGTTCGACTGCGCCTTCGCCCCGGCCGGCGGCGGGCGGTCGATCCCGTGGCGGGCGCACATTCGCATGATGGCCGCCGCGCAGCCGTTCATCTCCGGCGCCATCTCGAAGACGGTGAACATGCCCAAGGAGAGCACGCCCGACGACGTGGCCGACGCGTACATGGAGGGCTGGCGGCTGGGGCTGAAGGCGCTGGCTATCTACCGCGACGGCTCGAAGCAGATGCAGCCGCTTTCGACGAAGAAAAAGGCCGAGAAAGCCGCCGAGAAGCCGGCCGCCGCACCCCGCCGCGAACGCCTGCCCGACACCCGGCCCTCGATCACCCACAAGTTCAGCGTATCGGGCCATGAAGGCTACATCACCGTGGGTCTGTACCCCGACGGCCGCCCCGGCGAACTGTTCATCACCATGGCGAAGGAGGGGAGCACCATCGGCGGACTGATGGACTGTTTCGGCACCGCCGTGTCGATGAGCCTCCAGTACGGCGTGCCCCTGGAGGTATACGTGAACAAGTTCTCGCACACCCGGTTCGAGCCGATGGGCTTCACCACGAACCCCGATGTCCGCATTGCGAAGAGCCTGGTCGATTACATTTTCCGCTGGCTGGGCATTACGTTCCTTCCGGGCTACCGGGAGGCGAACAAGGCCATTCCGCCGGCGCCGGAGGACCAGGGAGGAGGCGGCCGGCCGGCCG
>SKJM01000651.1 GCA_007122045.1 Planctomycetales bacterium
ATGGGTGGCCGAACAGTTGATCGCGACCGGCACCGTGCGCCGCGCGTACCTCGGCGTGGTCATCCAGCCGGTGACCCACGAGCTGGCCCAGCATTTGGGGGTTGACGCCCGGCAAGGTGTGCTGATTACTGACGTCATGGCCGATACCCCGGCGGCTAAGGCGGGTTTGAAGGAAGGGGATGTCGTGGTGGAGTTCGCCGGCCGGAAGGTAACCAAGCCCCTCGAATTGCAGGGGTCCGTCGAGCGGGTCGAAATCGGCAGCGAGCAGCCGATGGTCGTCGTGCGTGACGGGACCCGCCAAGAACTGACGGTGGTTGTCGATGAACAGCCCGCCGACTTCGGCCGTACCTCAATTAGGCCCGGTGAACCCGGCGAAGATGCGAAGCCCGAGCCGTCGCGGTTCGAACAGCTTGGAATCCAGGTGGAGAACCTTCGCGACGAGGTGGCCGAGCATTTGGGCCTCTCCGGCCAGGAGGGCGTGGTGGTTACCGAAGTGGAGCGTGGCAGCCCTGCGGCCGGAGCCGGATTGACTGCCGGAATGCTGATTACGCACGTCGACCGGGAGCCGGTGGCCGACGTGGCGGCATTTCGCGAGGCCATGGAGGCGACCTCGGCCGAGAAAGGGGTGTTGCTTCGTGTCCGCGACCGGCGCGGGGCCCGGTTTATTGTAGTGAGGCCGCGCGACTAGGCGGCCGAATCCCTTACGGCGGCGCAGGGCTGCTCCTCCGCGAGGGGGGTCTCGCGATTGGCCAAGGGCGAGGCCGTTTCCTTTGGAGGTTTCTATGGCGGAAAAGGTGTCCGATACGGTCCATGTTTACTTGACCCAAATGGGCCTTGTCAAACTGCTCACAGCGGTGGAAGAACGTGCCATCGCCCGTCGCATCTCCGAGTCGCGCGACCGGTATCGGCGGCGGTTGCTCGCAACCGACCTGGCGCTGCAGACGGCGGCCGACACGTTGGAGCAGATCTGCAACAACGAGTGCCGAATCGAGCGAATGTTGGAAGCGCCGACCGGCACCATTCGTGCGCGGCAGCGGCTGGTCGCCATGATGCGCATCAATCTGCCGACCATCCGCAGCCTGATCGCCTCGAACGAGGCCGATTTTCGGGCCTCGCTGGACAAGCGCCGCGCATGGTCGACCCGCTTCGCTGCCTGCCGCCGGATGGTCGCGCGGCGCCGCAAGGCGATGGCGCTGCTGGAGGAGACGCCGCTCCGCCGGGCCGTCCTCGAACAGGTGCGGGAAAAGCTCAAGCAGGTCGCCCGCCGCATGGAGTCGCTCAGCGCGGAGTTCGACCGCGACGGCCACGACGACGGCTCCGCCCCCGACCGGCGGCAGCTTCGCCGCGACCTGACCCACCTGATGCATTCGGCGCGTGAAACGCCGGCCAGCCTCCACCGATACGTCGAGCGGATGGATGCAAGCCGCCGCGAACACGAGCAGGCGCGGCGGGAACTGTCGGCCGCCAACTTGCGGCTGGTCGTTTCGATCGCCAAGCGCTACCGCAACCGCGGCATGAGCTTTTTGGACCTGATCCAGGAGGGGAATACGGGTCTGATGCGGGCGGTGGACAAGTTCGAATACGAGCGGGGCTTCAAGTTCGCCACCTACGCCACCTGGTGGATTCGGCAGGCGATTACCCGCGCCATCGCCGACCAGTGCCGGACCATCCGCGTGCCGGTCCACATGCTGGGCGTGATGGACCAGGTGCGCGACGCCCACCAGGAGTTTGTCGAGCTGTACCAGCGGGAGCCGAGCGAGGAGGAGACGGCCCGCGCGGCCGGCGTGCCCGTGGAGAAAGCCCGGCTGGCGATGAAGATGACCCATCGGCCCCTGTCGCTCGACGAGCCGGTGGGCGATTTCCGCGACATGTGCCTCGGGGAGCTTCTGCCGGAGCATCGTTCCCAGGTGGACGGCTTCGAGATCGACCAGAAAGCGCTGCGCGGGCGGCTGGAGGAGGCCCTCAGCCGGCTGAACTACCGGGAGCGCGAGGTCATCCGGATGCGGTACGGCCTGGCCGACGGGTACGTGTACACGATGGAGATGATCGGGCAGGTGTTCTCGGTATCGCGTGAGCGGGTTCGGCAGATCGAGACCGAGGCGCTGGACAAGCTGAAGGGCCCGGATTGCACGCAGAGCTTGGCCGGTTTTCTGGACGCCTTGGCGTGAGGCGTTCTTTTCTGGGTTTGCACTTGCCGGTGCGGGCTGTTATTATTACAACAACCGTAGGGAATCCGCGCCCGACCGGAAGCCGTCCGGCAGGCTACCGCCCCTAAGTGGCGGGGCGTGTCGGCGCCGGCCACCCGCCCCCCAAATGCCGGGTTCCTTGGGCAAGGAATGCGGCCTTGCATTCTCGGGTTCGCCGGGCTGCGGCATGCGCCGGTCTTTGACGCGTTTCACGAGGAATTTTCCCCCGCGCCCCTGGCACGGAGGGGCGCGGTGTGCTACCCTACATGTTTCAACTCAAGGTGACAGAAATGGCAGACGCCTCCGTAAGCGCGGCCGGCATGCGGCTCGTAAAACTGCTGGTCGGCAATCCGCCGATGACGGTGGCCGAAATGATGGACGCGACCGGTGTCACGCGAACCGCCGTGACCGAACAACTCGGAGAACTGATGGCCGGCGGGTTCGTCGAGCGGCACCTCGAGCGGCTGCCCGGCCGCGGCCGCCCCCACCACCGGTACACGGCCACCCACGCCGCCTTGCTGCTGCTGTTCGCCAGCGCCCAGGGCCTGATGGTGCCCGCCATGTGGAAGGCCATCGAGGAGGCGGGCGGCGAGTCGCTCATGCAACGGGTGATGCGAAGCGTCGCCCACCAACTCGCCCAGCATTACCGGAAGCGCATCCGCGCAAAGAGCCCCCGGAAGCGGCTCGAACAAATGAGCGCGGTGCTGCGCGACGAGGGCGCGCTGGTCGAGGCGGTCGAGGAGAACGGCGGCCTGGTCCTGCGAAAACGGAGCTGCCCGTTCATCAGCATGCTCGACGAGAAGCGGGCCGTCTGCCACATCGACGAGGAGATGATCTCGGTCGTGGTGGGGCACCCCGTACGCCGCGTGGGATACCGCCATGAGGGCGAACCCTGTTGCTCGTTCGAATTGGCCAACGGACGGGGATGAGGGG
>SKJM01000605.1 GCA_007122045.1 Planctomycetales bacterium
GTAATCAGCAGTACGCGGAGGGCCGGGTGCCGCCGGCGGATTTCGGCCAGCACGTCGATCCCGCTGATGCCCGGCAGGCGGACGTCGAGCAACACCATGTCGGGCGGCCGGCGCTCGATGCTTTCGAGGGCCTCTTCGCCGCTGGCGGCCTCGCGAATCCCCAGCCCCAGCGATTCGACGAAGCTTCCCAACAGTTGCCGCTGCGAGGGGTCGTCATCGACGATCAGGATGGTGCGATTGTTCTTCGTCATGGATTGCCGGGTTGGAGTCCGTCGAGCCAGAAGACCGATCCGCCGCCGGGCCGTGCCGTGTAGCCCACCTCCCAGCCGTGCGCCACCGCGATCCGCCGGACGATGGCCAGCCCGAGGCCCGTGCCGCCCTGGCGCGTGGTGAAATACGGCGTGAACAATTCGCCGGCCAACCGGTCGGGCACGCCGGAGCCGGCGTCGGCCACCTCCAAACGGTATCGCCCATTCTGGCCGGGAACGAGGTGGATTTCGACGGCACTGCCTTCGGGCGACGCTTGGACCGCATTTTGAACCAGGTTGAACAGGGCCTGGCGCAATAGCTCGCCGTCGGCGCGCACGCCCGTGCCCGGTGCCGGCGAGGTGTAATCCAGCCGGATGCCCCGGCTCTGGAAGTCCGGTTCCAGCAACGCGGCCAGTTCCTCGGCCAAGGCGGTCGGCTGAACGTCTTCCAGGTGGGGTTCCGCCGGCCGAGCGAAGGCCAGAAACTGGTTGATGCGCGCGGTGAGCCGGTCGCACTCCTCGACGATTGCCTGGGTGCGCCGCTGGGGGTCGCCGCCGCCGGAGTCGGGCGAGGCCAGCCGCTGGGTCCATCCGCGGATGAGCCCCAGCGGGTTGCGGGTTTCGTGGGCCAGGCCGGCGGCGGCCTGGCTCAGCTCGCGCAGGTACCGGGTTTCGGTTTCGAGTAGCCGCTGGCGGCCGCGGGCCTCGGCCAGGCGGAACGTGGCATGCCAAGCCAGCGCGAGAAAGAACAGGACAAGGGCGCCCGCCGCGGCGATGGCCAGCCGGGTCCATGCCGCGCGTCGGCCGCGCTCGGCCACCGCCCCGGCGTCGAGGACCAGCAGGGCGGTGAAGTTTCCGCCTTCGGCGAACGGTGGGTCGTCGGCGCCGGCATCGGCTTGGTGCCGCCAGCGGGGTCCCAGGCCGCGGCCCAGTCCACGGCCGGGAGGAGGACCGGGGTGTTCCTCGCTTCGCGGCGTCAACACAAATTGCTTGACGTAGCGGAGCGTTCCATCCCGCCAGGTGACTTCCGGATCGTTCCGCAGCGGATCCACGTGCCCGGGATCGGGACCGGCCGAGCAAACCAGCCGGCCGTCCTCCGAAACCACGGCGGCCGCCAGAACGTCTTCTGACGCCACGAGTTCCTCGAGCACCCCCTGGAGTTGATCGGCGAAATAATACCCCAGCCGGCGATGTGAGCGGATGCCCCCGGTAAGGGCCTGCATAATCGAATCGGCTTGGCGGATCAGCGCTTCACGCGCATGGCGGTATTCCATGCCGTAGTCGTGCCACTGCCAAACGGCTAGCGCGATCCAGGCCAGCGCCAGCGCGGCGAAAAGAGGCAGTCGGGAGCGCTGCATCGTGACTCCTGAAGGGACATGCAAGGCCGCCGGACGGAAGAGGCGGCGCGCGCAACGCCGCGGCCGGCGGCCGCGGCGCTGGCGCGCTTCTCTATTGTAACCGGCTGCCTGGGCGGCGACAGCGCCGCGCCCGAATTCCGCCGCGCCGCGCACCCAGCGGTGACGGCTGCCTGTGCCGGGGCCCTCGGAACGGGCACCCCCGGGCGGCCTACCGACGGCCTACCAGCCGGGACCAAATCCGGGCCGCGGGCCGGGGCCTCGGCCGGGTCCGTAACCTCGCCCGGGGCCATAACCCCTTCCGGGGCCTCGTCCGTAGCCTGGGCCGGGGCCATAACCGCGGCCCTGCCCACGACGCCAACCGGCTCCGGGTCCGTCGCCGTAGCCCGGGCCACGCCCCCACATCGGGCAGGCCCCGGGGCGAGCGGCCGGCCCTCGGGGGCCCGGTCCCCATGGGCACTGCCAAGCGGGGTCGGCCGGCTCCGGAGCGACTCGCGGAGCGGCGCCCCAAAGTTCCCCACGAAGAGTGGTCAACTTCTCCGAAAGCTCCGCGATCCTTTCTTCGTCGGGCTCCTCGGCCGCCCGGGCCTCGATCAAATCCGCCATGGTCCGGTGCATTTCCGCACGGATCGCAACGGGATCGGGCGCCTCGGCCTCGGCGGACGTCGCCTCCTCGGCTAGGCAGGGAATGCCAACTGCGCCGAGGACCACGGCTGCCAGCCACACATACCATCTTGCGTGCATTGTCGCTTCCTCCTGATAGAGATTGAGTGAAAAACGTTGATCCTGTGGCTCGTGCCAGCCCAAAGGGGGGTGCTGGGCCCTGCTTTCAGAGGCCGCTTTGACCGGTGCTGAGGCCAGCATTGCCTGCTGGACGTTGTGCAACTGAAGTGCCGAAACGGGGGAAAGGTGATTTTCGCTTCGAAGAAAGCCATTTCTCGTCCAGTTCCAGCCGGCGCCTCGCGATCGGTGTGAAAATCCTGCACACTGGACCGTTCTGGGGGTGGTAACCAATTGCAGGAGCCGTACGATTACCTATTGCCGTCCCCGCCTGCCGGGGAAGGGGGGGCTACTTGTTCCCGCGACCGGAAGGCGGTACGTTGCAGTCTTTCCTTTCGGGCCGGTCGCCCCGGTTTGCTTCGAGCCCGGCGGTCGGTTACACTGAAAGTTGTTGTGTGGGGCTATTCTAGCCGGTGGAAACCCCATCGGCGTACTTGGGGGCATCTATGGCCATCCAGTCGCCGGACCAGCTTTTCTCCATCCTCGAGAAGAGCAACCTACTCGACGCGGAACAGATTTTGGCGGCACGGCAGTCGGTCCAAGGATTCGACGACGCCGCGGTCGCTGCCAGGAAACTCGCCCGTGACGGGATCCTTACGCGCTGGCAGGCCGCCCAGCTTCTGGCCGGGCGCAGCTCCTTCCTGCTGGGCAAGTACAAGCTGATCGACCTGCTCGGGCGCGGCGGCATGGGGCGCGTGTTCCTCGGCCGTCACGTCACCATGCAGCGCCCCGCCGCCTTGAAGATCGTCTCCCGCGAAGTGGGCAGCAACCCCGCCGCGCTCGAACGCTTTCTTGCCGAGGCCCGGGCCATTGCCGCGCTCGATCATCCGGCCATCGTCCAAGCCTACAGCGTCGATTGCGAAGGCGACCGATATTACATCGTGATGGAGTACGTCGACGGCCGCGACCTGCAACGGGTGGTCGAAGAGGACGGTCCGCTCGATTGGCGCACCGCCGTCGAGTACATCCGCCAGGCGGCCGACGGACTGGCGCACGCCCACGGCCGCAACCTGATCCACTGCGACATCAAGCCGTCGAACCTCCTGGTCAACCGCCAGGGGCAAGTGAAGATTCTCGATATGGGCATGGCCCGACTCGGGGGTCGGAACGACGAGGAGGGCGGACAAAACGGAAACCACATCCTCGGCTCGGTCGATTACCTCGCCCCGGAGCAGGCCCTCGGCAGTGAGACCTTCGACCACCGGGCAGACATCTACTCGCTCGGCTGCACGCTGTATTTCCTGCTGACCGGACACGCCCCGTTTCCGGAGGGGACCTTGCCGCAGCGGATCCTGAAACACCAGACGCAAGAGCCCGCCCCCATTCCGGCGGAACGGTCCGACGTGCCCTCGCCGTTGGTCCAGGTGTGCGGCTGCATGATGGCCAAGCAGCCGGAGGACCGGTATCAGTCGGCCGACGAGGTCATCGCCGCGCTGGCCGAGGTGCCTGCGGAAGGCGGCGAACCGGCGGCGTCGGAGCATTGGGTGGAAACAGGACCTGTCCTCGCCGTACACGCGGCCGGTCCCTTGGCAACGGGCCGCGGCGGAACCGAACGGCCCGACGTGTTCGCGCCGCTCCGGCAATGGCTGTCGACCACCTCCGGCCGCTTGGCGCTGGGCGGAGCGGCGATGCTGTTGCTCACCCTGGCAGCCGGCTTGAGCGTGGGCATTGTGGCGATCACGCGTTCGCCGCGCCCCGCCGAATTACCCGGCAAGATTGCCACTGCCGATTCGTCCAAACCGGGCCCCCCCGGCGAACCGGCGGAACCGGCGGAGGCCGAGGAAGCGAAGGACGCCGAGGAGGAGAAGGACGAGTTCGATCTGGAGCGAGCCTGGCTGAGGGCCGGGGGCGAAGAGGCCGCTCCGGAGCCGCCCGCGGATGCCGCTCCGGAGCCGCCCGCGGATACGGACGACGGAGTGCCCGACGAAGCGGCCGCCGCGCCGGAAGAGCCCGGGAAACCGGAGCCCGCCCCGGACCCCACCGGCCCGCCGGACGACGCCGAACGGGAGGAGCCGGCGGCCCCCAAGCCCGACCAGCCCTCGCCAAAGGAGAAACCGAAGCCCCCCGAGGAAGCCCCGCCGAAGGATCCGCTGCGCGACGTCGGGAGCAGCATTGCCCTGACCGGCGGCGCGAAGCCGGGAGCCGTGACGTCGCTCGGCAGGGTGCATCTGCCGCAGGGCGCCGCGCTGCGGCTGGAACTGTTGGGCGGGCAGACGGCGCTACGAGGCAATCGCCAGTATCTCATCGAGCGGGAACAGCCCGAAGCCGAGGCGTCACCATGGCTGCTCCGGTTCCAGTCGGAGTTGCCCGGCAGCCCGAAAACCGTGATCGACCTGGCACGGCTCGGTGTGGCGGAGGAGGACGAATTGCGGGTCGAGTGGCTGCCCGAGGCCACTGCGGAGAGCATCCAACCCTTGCGCAATTGCGTCTTGGCCGTGCGCGTGGGCGAGGATACCGCGTCGGTCCGCTTGGGCGAGCCGGAGCCGGCCGAGCCGCTGGTCCTGGATTTTGGAAGGCGAATTTGGCGGGCGACCATGACCTCCGATGCCCTGCCCGAAACGGGGGCGCTCCGAATCGAAGTGACCCGAATCGAAGTGACCCGAATCGAGGGCAACGCGCCGAAGCTCGACTTGAAGCCGGGCAATACCGTGGGAGAAGGCGACACGATGGAGGTCCGGATCGCCCGGCCGGAAGCCGCCCTGATGAGGCTCGACGTGAGTTTCACGGTGCACGGGCGCGCGCTCCGGGTCGAGGCACAGCCGATGTTCACGGTGCCGGGCGCGAAGCAATGGCGGCCCCTGTCGGCGCGCGAGGTCCAGCGGGTAGGCACCCAAGCGCTCAAACAGCAGGCAGGACTCGAAGCCATGCTGAAGGCCATGCCGGAGAAAGTTCCGGATCGGGCGAAGGTCGTCGAACAGAAGGCCAGGGTCGACAAGGCAGTCGCGCAGTTGACCAGACTGAGCGATGTGTGCAAGGAACTGAACGAACAGGCGCGAATTCACTACCGGGTGTTCACCATGGCCGGCGACCGCCAGGTGATCCTCTGGACCACCGACGCGGCGCCCGGCGAGGCTTCCGGCGCCGACCGGGTTCTTCCGGCGGCCGATCGGGCCGCAGCGCCGAGTTCCGCCACGCCGCTCCGTCTGACGCAACTCGTTCGTGAAGGGTCTTGAATCGCATGTACCGCGCCCTCGTTTTGCTGCTTGTGCTTGGCCCGGCCTTCGGTTCCGCAGCCCGGGCCCATGAGGAAACCGCCCCTTCCGCCGAACAGGTTCGCCGCTGGATTGCCGATCTGGAGAGCGACGACCTGCGCGATCGCTGGTACGCCGCCTATGCATTGGGGAAGGCCGGACCCGCCGCGGCCGAGGCGGTCGAGCCGCTCATGACGCTTCTGGCGAACCTGGCCGGCCACGAGTACGTGCGCGGCACGGCGGCCTGGGCGCTGGGGCGGATCGGACCGCAGGCCGACCAGGCCGTGCCCCTGCTGATCGAAACGCTCGGCTCCGCGCACATCTCGGTGCGGCGCAACGCGCCGCGGGCGTTGGGTGAGATCGGCACGCCCGCGGCCACCGCGGCCGTGTCGGAGCTGCTGGCCCTGTTGGAGGACCCCGACCGCGAGGTGCGCGCCAACACAGCGGTTGCCGTCTGGCGGCTGGCGCGGAGCGCGCGATCGATTCCCGCGCTGGACGCGATGCTGGCGGAGGGTGGATGGTTCGGGGCCTACGAGGCGGCCATCGCGTTGGGGCAGCTTGACGGCGCGCCGCCCGAGGCGGTGCTCGGGCCCCTGGCTGGCGCCTTCGCCCATCCCGATGTGAGCGTGCGGCGTGCGGCGGCCCGGTCGGCGGGAAGCCTGGAGGGACCGGCGCTGCCGGTCCTCGAGGAGCTGCTCAACGACCCGCGCGAAGAGGTCCGTCAGGCGGCGGCCGAAGCCCTCGGCTGGATCGGCCCGCCGGCGGTGGACGCCCTGGCCGCCGCGCTGCGGCGCGATTGCCCCACGGTCCGCCGCCTCGCGGCCCGCGCTCTGGGGCGCCTGGGCTCCGCAGCCGCCGAGGCCGAGCCGGCGTTGGTGGCCGCCCTGGCCGACCCCCACCCCGAAGTACGCCAGGCCGTCGCGCGGGCGATTCGAGAAGTCCGCGCCGGGCCGTAGGACTGAACTTGGTGGAACAGCTCTTGTCGACCGCGGGCGGGCGTGCTGGCCGGGTTGGGTGGAGGCCCCCTCCCAAGAATTGCAAGACGGGTACGCTGGTTGCCGGGGGGAAGCGTATCCCGTACCATGGATACTATCGACACTGCTCTGCGCGACGGGCCTACGCCCCGGCAGGGGTGCGGATATCCCCCCTTTTTCTCGGAGAACGGACATGCTGAAGCATTGGGTCTTTTTTCTTTCGGTTTTTTCGGCGGCGATGCCTGCCGCGGCAAGCCTCACGCCCCAGGAGGTCGCCATCGTGGCCATGGCCGAAAGCCGGGAGTCGCGCGCGGTGGCCGAGTATTACGCCAAGGTCCGCGGCGTGCCCGAAGAAAATATCCTGCTGCTCGACGGGAAGCCGGTGCGCGAACTTGCGCGGACCGAGTGGGACGGGCGGGTGCGGCCGGCGATCCGTAGCTGGTTGCGGGCGGAGGGGCGCGAGGAGCGGATCCGCTGCTTCGTCACGTGCTGGGACGTGCCGCTGCGCATCGGCCGGCGCAGCTCGAACGCCCCGGAAGTGGTCGAACGGACCGAGTACCTCGTCCGGATGCGCGAGACGGCCGTCGGCACGCTGGCCGAGTTGGTCGGCCGGCTTGCGGCGGTGGGAACGGCCTCCCCGGGGCGAGTGCGGGAGCAGCCCCGATGGGAACCCACCGTAGACCGCAAGGAGGTCGCCGCTGCGGTGGAGGACGCATTCCGCGCGGCGCAACAGCGGCTCGGCGCGTTGCCGGCCGCAAGCGCCGACCGCAAGCAGCAGACGGCCGTCCTCGAGCGGGCCTTCGGCGCCGCGGTGGGCATCAACGGCCTGCTGCGCTCGATCGCCCGCGGCCGGTCGCCCGAAACACTCGAAGGCGAAGCGGCGCGGCGGCTGGACATGATGCGGGGCCAGTTGGTCGGCTTGGGCGAAGGCCTTCAGGCCATCAGCCGGCTGCCCGATACGCTTGCCCGCGACCGCCAACTCGTCGGCCTGGTGCAGCGGACCGGCGGCCTGCTGGGCGTGCTCGAATGGATCGACACGGAACAGGAACTGCTGCGGAAGAACGAAACCGGGGCGAGCTTCGACAGCGAACTGGCCATGATCAAAAGCCCGGAGTACGTCCTCTTCCGCTGGCAGCCGAACCTGCTGCACTACCGGTTCGATGCCCTGCCCGACGGCCTTCGCGACGTCATCATGGTGTCGCGTTTGGAAGCGCCTACGCTGGAAATCACCCGGCGGTTGATCGACGACGCCGTGCGCGTGGAACGCCAGGGCCTGCAAGGCACGGTGTACCTCGACGCCCGGGGGATCAGCTACGATCCGGCCAAGGACCAGCCGGGTTCGTACGGGCAGTTCGACGCCTCGCTGCGCGACCTGGCCGCGCGCCTAAGGGCCCACACGGACCTGAAGGTGGTGTTGGACAACGAGCCGGCGTTGTTCCAGCCGGGCGACGGCCCCGACGCGGCCGTATACTGCGGGTGGTACTCGCTGGCGAAGTATGTTCCGGCCTTCGACTGGAATCCCGGGGCGGTCGGATACCACATTGCCAGCGCCGAGGCGCGGACGATCCGCAAGCCGGGCGCGACGGTATGGTGCAGCGCCATGCTGGAGGCGGGGGTGGCCGCTACGCTCGGGCCGGTGTTCGAGCCGTACCTGGCGTCGTTTCCCCTGCCCGACGATTTCTTCCCCCTCCTGATGACCGGCCGGTATACGCTGGCGGAAACGTACTACCGGACCAATCCGTTTAATTCGTGGGCGATGATTCTCATTGGCGACCCGCTGTACCGGCCGTTTGCAAAGAACCCGCCGCTGAGCGAGGTCGCGCTGCCGGAGCACCTGCGGACGCCGGGCGAGCCGGGTGTGCCGGCCCAGCCCCTCGTGCCCGAGCGCCCCGCACCGCCGGCGGCGCCGGCGATGCCCGACGAACCGGCGATGCCCGACGAACCGGCGATGCCCGACGAACCGGCGATGCCTGAGGAACCGGCGACGCCGGGGCAACCGCGCATGTTCGACGATCCGGCGGTTCCGGAGAAGTCGGTGCTCCCGGGGATGTCGGCGATTCCGCCCCGCGGCCGGTGAGGTGGGCGGCAAACGCTTCCGCCGGCGCCTATCCTGCCGCACCGGCCAGCAGCGCGATGATCTCGCGGCTGACCTCCTCGACCGATTTGCCCGTCACCTCGACGGTTTGCCAGCCGTGCCGGCGGACCAGTTGGCCGGCGTAATCGAGTTCGTGGCGGATGCGGTTGAGCGTGGCGTACGACTCGACGGGGATGCCCGTCCGCTCCGCCCGGACCCGCCGCAGCTCCAGCAGCCGCTCGGCCGACATGCGGAGGTGCACGACGCGGGGTGCGGGAACTTTCAGGAGCGGTTCGGGCGGGGCCATGTCGGGAATCAGCGGCACGTTCGCCGCAAACCATCCCCGATAGGCCAGGTAGAGCATGGTCGGCGTCTTCATTGCCCGCGACACGCCCACCAGCACCACCTCGGCCCGCTCCAGTTCATCGGCATTCTGCCCGTCGTCGTGGTGGAAGGCGAAGTCGACCGCCTCGATCACCCGCTCGCGCGACTCCTGGAGCTGCCGGAACAGGCCCGGCTTCTCCTGCGGCGTACGGCTGAGGTGCATGGCCAGCCGTTCGAGCATGGGCCCGAGCACGTCGAGCGAATCGACGTCGTGGCGCCGGCTTTCCTCGAGCACCAGGCGGCGCAGCCGGGTGGTCACGAGGCTGTACACGAGCAGCGCGTTCCCGCCGGCCGCCTCCCGGATCACGTCGGTCACCTCCTGCTCGGAGCGGGCGTTCGCCCGCCGAACGATCCGCACCGGAGGCTCTTCGAACTGGGCCAGGGCCGCGCGCACCAGCCGGACCGCCGTTTCCCCCGTCGAGTCGGATAAAATGTACACGTTCAGCATGGTTCAGTTCAGCATGGTTCAGTTTGAGCGATACTCGGTTCCCCGGTCCATTCGGCGGGCCATTTCACTCGTATAGCGGCGGCCGAGGGTGTCGCGGTGGTTTTCCATCCACTCGGTAAGTTTCGTGCTGCCCAAGGGTGGGGCATCGACGTGAAGTCGCCCTTCCATGAGGCCACGGATCTCCTCGCGGGTGATGATTACGTCGCCCACCCACAGCCCGAGCAGCCGGCAAGCCCAGTACCCCACCCGGGGCGGCACGGAAATGATCGGCCGTTTCACACCGATGGTACGGCCCACGGTGGCAACCAGTTCGCGATACGTGAACGTTTCCGGGCCGATCGCCTCCAGGATCTCGTCACGGTCGCCGCTCACTCGCTCGGCGGCCGCCCGGGCAAGGTCATCGACGTAAATGGGTTGCAGTTGATACTGCCCGGAGCCAAACACGCCCATCACGGGAAGATGGCGAAGCGACCACGCGATGTTGTTGATCAGGACGTCTTCCTTACCGAACAGGACGGTCGGGCGCAGGATGCAGTAGGAGACGCCCAGGCCCTTCAGCGCCGATTCGAGTTCCGCCTTTCCGCGAAAATAGGGCAAGTCGGACGCACTGTCCGGATTGGTAATGCTCACGTGCACAATCCGCCTGACCCCGGCCTCTTTCGCGGCCGAAAACAGGATTCGGGTGTTCGCAACCGCTTGCTCGTGCGTGAACAGGCGGTGATCGAACCGCACCCAATAAGTGTTGACCAGGGTGTGGACGCCGCGCAGCGAATCGCGCAGCTTGTGGGGCTGCTCGAAGTGAAAGGGAAACGCCTTCACCTTTTCGCCGAAAGGATTCGGCCGATTCACCGAATTCGTCAGCGTGAGGACCTCGTGTCCGGCGTCAAGCAGACGTTTCGCGATATAACGACCCGAATATCCGAACGCCCCGGTGACTGCGATTGGCATGGCAGTGGTTCCGTCCATTGAATGCTCTGCTTCTTCTTGCGCAAGCCGCCCACTGCGGCGTCATCTGTCTTGGCAGTTATCTCGGTCGCAGCAGTATCCGAAACCCGGCTTCCGCAAAATGCTTGTCGGTCGTCAGCGCGTCTGCGATCCGACGGGCCTTCATGAGTTGGAACGAGGTGCAATCCGTAAAGGACCATCCTTTGTCCGTCCGTCGTACATACAGTTGGAATGCCTCCAGAAAGGGAACATTGTCTGCTCCGGCAATCTCAAACCGGCTATCATCGTAAAGGGCACGTACAAGGCGGCCGAACAGCCGGCGACCGGGCCCCTGGGCAAGGAAATTCCCCAACTCCGCTAAGACCCATTCCGATGTAAGTATCTGATCGGGCGACTGAGTCATGTACTCCACGGCCCACGTATGCGCTTCGTCACGCTTGCTGAGATAGGCGACGAAAAATGACGTGTCGGCGAAGAGCGTGGTCATCGCTTGCGGTGCCCATAGAGGTAGTGGTCTACGTTGCGGGACGCATCCGGCGGCAGGCCCTCGGCCTTGCCTGCCAACCGCAGCAGCGCGCGACCGGCTGTCGGCTTCCCCCGCCGCGAGCCGGGCTGAGTCGCCTTGGGCCGGAGAGGGCGTACACTCACCTCAGTCCCCTCAGGCAGGGCCTTGGGGTCCTCCAACAGTACTACGCCGTGCTGAACTCGCCCTCGAATCATGGTTCCCTCCCTCGTTATGTTGCCAACAGCATCAAAGTCGATTGCGGAGCTCGCCCGCTTCCAAGGGCATTGCGCGCGTTCGCGACTTCCCTCATACTCTATTGGAATACAGGCACCGCGGGAAAGCAAGCACTACCCCGCGCCGAGAGGTACCCGGGGCGCCTGCTGCCTACTCCACGAGATTAGCCTCCTGACCGGCGGATTGCCGCGAGTCCAACGACACTTGCCGCCCCTCCCGCATTAGCTCCATCAGCCCCAGCAAATCAATCGGCTTTCCGGGCTCGGGAATGTGGACGTTCCTGCGCCCGCCCTCGCGGAGCTGCGCCGCGCGGGTCTTCAGCTCCTCGGGGCCACCGTGGATCAGCAGGATGGGGGCCGACGGGTGGATGTGGCTGAGCCAGCGGTCGATGTCGGTCGCGTCGCCGTGGCCCGAAAA
>SKJM01000285.1 GCA_007122045.1 Planctomycetales bacterium
GACGATGTCGTGGCACACTTTGGCGGCGATTTCGTCGGTGGTTTCCTTCGCGCTGACAATGACGCGCATCTCGCGTCCGGCCTGGATGGCGAAGGCCTGCTCCACGCCGGAGAACGAACCGGCGATCGACTCGAGTTCCTCCATCCGTTTGACGTAGCGCTCGAGCGTCTCGCGGCGGGCGCCGGGCCGGGAGGCGCTGCACGCGTCGGCCGCCGACACCAAAACCGTATAGGGATTCTGCACGCGCTGGTCGTCGTGGTGGGCCACGGCGGCGTGGACCACCTCCGGCCGTTCGCCGTACCGCTTCAGCAGGTCGGCGCCGATCTTCGGGTGCCCCCCCTCGGTCTCGTGGTCGGCGGCCTTCCCGATGTCGTGCAGCAGCCCGCAGCGGCGGGCCAGGGCGCCGTCGAAGCCGATTTCCTCGGCCAGCATGCCGGCAATGAAGGCCACCTCGACACAGTGGCGGAGCACGTTCTGGCTGAAACTGGTACGGAAGTGGAGCCGCCCGAGCAGGTTCACCAGCCGGTTATGGAGGCCGTGCACCTCGACTTCCTGGCACGCCTCCTCGCCCATCTTCTGGATGTAGCCTTCCAGTTCGCGCTGCGTGCCGGCGACGATTTCCTCGATCCGCGCCGGGTGGATGCGGCCGTCGGCAATGAGCTTGTCCAGGGCCATTCGGGCGACCTCCCGCCGGATGGTGTCGAACGCGCTGACGACCACGACGCCCGGCGTGTCGTCGATGATCACGTCGACCCCGGTCGCCTTCTCAAACGCGCGGATGTTGCGCCCCTCCCGGCCGATGATGCGCCCCTTCATCTCGTCGTTGGGGATGCCCACCGTGCTGGTGGTGGTCTCGGCGGTGTGGGCCGCCGCGAACCGCTGGAGGGAGGTGAGGAGGGTTTCGCGGGCCTTTTCCTCGCAGGTTTCGGCAATGTGCTTCTCGTGCCGGAGGATGACCGCCCCGGTTTCCTGCTGGAGCTGCTTGTCGAGCAGGTCGAGCAGGCGCTGCACGGCTTCCTCGTGGGAAAGGCCGCTCAACTCGTGCAGGGTCTGGCGCTGCAGATCGAGCAGTTTGGAGAGTTCCTCCTTCCGCCGGTTGGTGTCCTGGATGCGCTCGGTCAGCTTGCGCTGCGTGCTTTCGACAATCCGTTCCTGTTTCCGCAACTGCTCGGCTTGCTCTTCCAGGGCGTCTTGGCGCTTGTCGAGCAGCCGCTCGCGTTCGTGCAGTTCCTCGCGGATGCGGCGGAGTTCCTTTTCCCCCTCCGCCTTGTGTTGAATGGCCGCCTCCTTGATCTCCAACTCGGCCTCGCGGCGCCGGGCTTCGACCTCCTGCTCGGCTTTGCAGACGATTTGGCGGGCTTCCGACTCGGCGTCTTTGCAGCGCAGGCGGTCGAGCAGCCGGACGATCAAGAACGTCAGGCCCGCCGCCATGGCCGCCGCGAAGACGATACTCAGGGCTTGACCGATAGTCATGGTCTGTTTCCTCGCTTATGCAGTGCCGAGGGCGCCGGCCGATGCGCGCGCCCGCGGCGCATGCGGCCCGGCGGGGGCCGACGAACAGACCGGAGCGAGCCTACCCACCGAATGAGACGGTGGGGCAGGGCCCGGTAGGCGGCCCAAGCTGCGACTGCCAGAGGAGGTTGGAAAGGACGTGCCGTGGCTGAGCGGGAGGACTCTGCGCCATCCGGGGGGTTTTATTCACCCCGGCCCAACTCCCCCGCAATGGGTGAGGTAGGCACCGATATTGCGACCCCCCATCCTTGCGGCCGTTCGCCACACACTGCACCCAGATCCGGGCGGTTTTCGCGGCCCAGCACACGCACCATCGGACCGGCCACGCCGCCTGCCATTGCCCCCACCCCGCGCCCATACCGTCGACATGTCGACCCTCCGGGGCGCGCCCTAAACCGGCGGCAAGCCATCGCAACACGATCCATACAAAGTCAAGCAAGTGCATCAAACCACGTACCGTTCGGCCTTTTACTGCCAATTTCTTCTGTTTGAAGTCGTCAACTAGGGGTCGCTCTCCGGCCTTCGCAGGTTCCGCCGAAGGCACCCTTTTTATTCTCACATCGTCAGTGTAGCAGACCCGGCGGGGCTTGAAAAGGTCGGCTGCGCTTGCCGTTTGCGCCCACCGTGTTAGAATCGACCCGATGCATCCGTTCGAAAAAAAACTTGCGCTGGCGTGGCCGCCCCCCCAATGGTGCGACGTGACCGTGCTGGTCGCCCTGTCGGGTGGGGCGGATAGCGTAGCCCTGTTGAGGGCCATGGCGGCACTGCGCACCGCCGACACTTCCCCCCAATGCGTGGGAGCGCTCTGCGCCGCACACCTCAACCATCGGCTTCGCGGCGAGGAGGCCGACGCCGATGAACGCTTCGTCGCCGAACTGTGTCGCCGATGGGATATCCCCTGCGAGGTGGGGCACGCCGATGTCGCCGCCGAGCTGCCCCCGGGCGGGGCGGGCCTGGAAACGGTCGCCAGAAACGCCCGCTATCAATTCCTCGAATCGGCCGCCGCCCGATGCGGCGCACGCTACGTGGCAGTGGCCCATACGGCCGACGACCAGGCCGAAACCATTCTCCACCGAATCCTCCGGGGTACGGCGGTGGCGGGCCTCAGCGGTATGCCCAGGGCCAGGCCGCTGGGCCACGCCGGCCTGCTGCGACCCCTGCTCGACTTCCGGCGCAGCGAAGTGCTCGCGTATCTGTCCGACATCGGGCAACCCTTCCGCACCGACCGCACCAATGCCGACCTGCGGTTCACCCGAAACCGCCTCCGCCACGAACTGCTGCCTCATCTCGCCCGGGAGTACAACCCCAACGTCGTCGAGGCGCTGCTGCGGCTGGGCCGCCTCGCCGACGAGGCGCGGCAGTGGATGCAGCAGCAGGTTGAACCGTTGCGAGAGGCCGGCTGCCGGGCAATCGAGCGGCCCGGCCGGGGCGTGCACGTCGACCCGCGCCGCCTGGAGTCGGAGCCGGCGGCCCTGGTGCGCGAGTTGCTCGTCAACGTGTGGCGCCGGCAAGGCTGGCCCATGCAGCAGATGGGATTCGAACAGTGGGACCTGCTGGCCGATCTGGCCCGCGCCGCCGGCAAGCCGTCGGGCCC
>SKJM01000777.1 GCA_007122045.1 Planctomycetales bacterium
CCCGAAAGCGGAATTTACTAGCATTTCGCAAGGTTACCACCGACGCCGGCTGGGCGCGAGCCCAAATTGCACAAGTATCCCATATTCACCATCCGCCCAAAATGTCCCAGCATGTTATCCCACCCACCCGCTTATCCAATGCCCTGAGCCGCCGCGCGCAGTGGGCCGGTGGCGAAACGATCGCCAGTGTCCTGATGGCCCGCACACTGGACCAGCCCCACTTGGTGTCGCTGGCGGCCGGATTCGTCGATCAGCAGACCCTGCCGGTCGAGCCGGCGCGGGAGGCGTTCGAGGCGGTGTGGTCGGATCCGGAACTCGCGCGAGCCGCCCTGCAGTACGGCACCACCATTGGCCACGCCGGGCTGCGCGCGATGATCCTGGACCGCACCCTGGAGGCCGATCGCCCGGCGGCTCCCGTCCGAGACCTGTCCGTCCGGCAGGTAGTGGTTACCGCGGGGAGCAACCAACTCTTGTACTTGGTGAGCGATGCGTTGCTGGATCCGGGCGACATCGTGCTCTGCGGGGCGCCCACCTACTTCGTTTACCTGGGAACGCTGACGAACCTGGGCGCCCGGGCCGTGGGGGTGGAGGTGGACGAGCACGGCATCATTCCGGAAGCGGTCGAGGAGCAGCTTCGCCGATTTGAGCGTTTGGGCGAGCTTGGCCGGGTGAAGGCCGTGTACGCGACTCCCTACTACGACAATCCTACGGGGGCTACCATTCCCCCCGAACGGCGTCGCCGCCTGGTGGAACTGGCCAAGCGGTGGTCGCGCGACGCCCGCCTTTACGTGCTGGAAGACATCGCCTACCGCGAACTCCGTTACTACGGGGAGGATGTGCCCAGCATGTTGGCCTTCGACCCGGAAGGCGATACGGTGGTGCAGGCCGGCACGTTCTCGAAGTCGTTCTCGCCGGGAATTCGCGTGGGATGGGGCATCGTGCCGCAGGCGCTCCTGGCCCCCGTCCTGGCGGCCAAGGGGAACATCGATTTCGGCTCGCCCAATTTCAACCAGGTGCTGATGGCCGCGGCCGTCGGGCAGGGGCTGTTCGACCGCCACGTGGAACGGCTACGCGCCGCTTACCGCGGGAAACTCGACGCGATGCTCCAGGCCTGCGACGAGTTCTTGGGGCCCATTGAAGGGGTCGAGTGGGTCCGGCCCGCCGGCGGGCTCTATGTGTGGATCCGTTTGCCCGAGCCGGTGGACACCGGGCTGGACTCGCCCCTGTTCGACCGCGCCGTGACCGAGGGCGTGCTGTACATCCCCGGCGTGTACTGCTTCCCCACCAGCGGCCGGCCGGCCCCGGCCAACACGCTCCGGCTGAGCTTTGGCATCCAGTCCTGCGAGAGCATCCGCCGGGGAGTCGCCGCGCTGGCCCGAGCCGTGAAGCACGTGATGTAAGGAAGCCCGTTGTGCGCATTATCGACCGCTACATGTTGCAGCAGTTCTTGAAGACCTTCGTGATCTGCTACCTCAGCCTGGCGGGGCTGTACGTCGTGTTCGACGCCTTTACCAACCTCGATGAGTTCCTGCGGTGCAGCGAGCAGGCCGGGGGATTGTTTCGGCTCATGGCCACGTTTTACGGCTACAAGGCAATCCTGTTCTTCGACCGGACGGCCGGTTTGCTCATTCTCGTGTCGGCCATGTTCACGGTCAGTTGGATTCAGCGCCACAACGAGATGACGGCGCTGATGGCGGCCGGCATTCCGCGGGTACGGGTGGTGGCGCCGCTGATGATCGCCTCCGTGGCGATCGTGCTGACGGCAGCCGGCAATCGGGAGGTGGTCATCCCGCGGTTTCGCGACGAAATGGCCCGCACCCCGACCGATCTGATCGGCGACCAAGGCCAGACGCTCGACGCGCGGTACGACAACCGGACCGACATATTGATGGGCGGGCGGAGCACCTATGCCGACCGGAAGCGGATCGAGAAGCCGAACTTCCTCCTGCCGCGCAACTTGCGGCATTACGGCAAGCAGATCGTCGCCGAGAACGCCTTCTACCGGCCCCCGGAAGACGGCCGTCCGGGCGGGTACCTGTTCGAGGGCGTCCGGGAACCGGCCGACCTCGACGGCCGGCCGTCGCTGGAAATCGACGGCCAACCGGTGATCATCACCCCGCCCGACGCACCCGGCTGGCTCGAGCCCGGCCAGTGCTTCGTCGTAAGCGAGATCACCTTCGAGCAACTGACCGGGGGCCGGGCGTTCCGCGAGTTTTCGTCGACCGTGCAGCTCATTCGCGGACTGCACAATCCGAGCCTCGACTTCGGCGCCGACGTGCGCGTGGCCATCCACACGCGGCTGATCACGCCGTTGCTCGACATCACCCTGCTGTTTTTGGGGCTGCCGCTGGTCGTGACGCAGCGGAGCCGCAACGTGTTCCTGGCCATGACGATGTGTGCCGGGGTGACCACGCTGTACCTGCTGACGATCATCGGTTCGCAGCACCTGGGCGCCATGCTGGTGGTGAGCCCGGCACTCGGCGCCTGGCTGCCGCTGGTGATCTTCGTGCCCGTCGCGGTCGGCCTGGCCAGCGCCATGTGGGAGTGAGGGCGGGGCCCGGATGGATGGTGCTGGCCCGAACTCCACGTGGCTTCCTGAGAGTACTAACCCATACGAGCGGAGATTCCAGTTCCTTCCGAAGCGGGAGAGGAATTCTTTGGCGATTCGGGTTGACGAAAAGTAAGGGCCTTGGTATTGATTGACGCCCTCGGCAGGAAATTCAGCCACCTCTCATTTCCTCAGGTGCGTTATGCGATACCATCTGTTGGCCAAGGCCATGTTGGGAACCACCTTCTTGGCGATGTCCGGCTGCCTCAGTTTAGGCGGAACGACGTACGCCGAGTCGCCGGAAACGCTCGAACGGATCTCGTCGCTGGAGAATCGAGTGGGCGTGTTGGAACAGGCTGTTTCGGGCACATCCGCATCAGCGCCGGTGCCCGCTCCGCCCCACCATTGAGGAGTCATGCTTCTGGTTTGCCTTCACAGCAAGAAGATGTGGGCTCACACCGAGAAGATGCCGGGTCAGACCGGGATTAGGGATTATACTCGCCGCGGCCTGAAACTGCGGTTCCGTAGGATGGGCTTTAGCCCGTCAAAGCG
>SKJM01000507.1 GCA_007122045.1 Planctomycetales bacterium
CGGCCGAAGCCTCCGACGCTTTCTACCGCCGGGCCTTCACGGACGCCCTGAAGCTCGGCTCCGGCCAGTTCTACGGCCAGCTTCGCAACGAACAGCAGTGGGAGCAGGCCAGGAAGCCCTACTACAACGTCTGGCCGTCGATCGTGCCGATGCTCACCCGGCTGAACCTGGCGCTCGACTCGGCATTGATCCGGCTCCCGACGCCCGCCCTGTGCATCCGGCTGCCGCGGCAGAACAACCCCCTGACGTTCGATTGGAAGGGCGAACCGGTGTCGATCCGGTGCATGCTGATGGGCGAGATCAACGACGGCCGGGGGCTGTCGATCCTGATCGACATCGGCGAGGTCGTCACGGACGGCCGGGACCCCGGGATACCGATCTACACCTACCGGAACTTCCGCCGCCGGCACGGCCTTTCGGTCGAGCAGGCCATCGGCGAGCTGGGCGCGAACGAGCTGGCCGACCTGGGCGTCCAGGTGCCGGACGAGCTGGTTACCGACTGCGTTCGCCTCTGCTGCTCGTTGTGCCTGCTGGAGAACGACCCCTCGGTGATCGAACCGGACGTGCTGAGCAAGGACCGGGTGAAGTTCGGGGCGAGCGGCGACCGGAAGTACGTTGACAAGGCCCATCGGCGCGGTAAGGTGGGATGGAACGTGGGTAAGCGGATGGAGGTCGTGCCCCACTACCGCCGCCCGCACATGGCCTTGGTGTGGACGGGCGCCGGTCGGGCGATTCCGAAGGTCGTGCCCAGGCGCGGGAGCGTCGTTCACCGGGAGAAGGTGGAGAAGGTGCCGAGTGGGTTTGGGGGCGGGTAGTTGCGGCGATATGGGGCGGTCGCGGTAAGGGGCCGTGAGAGGCCGCAGGAGGGCCGTGTGTGCGTCCTGTTGGACAAACCGGCTCCGGGGGCCCTCGGCCGTGGAAACGCCGCAAAACGGCTCCTGGACGCTCTTGATGAGGCCTGCTACGATTTCCGTGAAAGTTGGCGGATCCCGCCCCGGTGGTCGGCCCGTTCGGCGGCCATGGACGATGGGTTTCGGAAACCGGAACCTCCGGCCTTCCCCGCAAGCGGGACGGGGGCCAAAATAGAAGCGGCGACCCTCGATGGCCGGCAGCGGATCGGCAAAACCCGCCCCAGTACCCCGACCCGGAGGAATAACCGTGAGTGCCTGCAAGCCAACGAAGACGATCGATGAGGTATTCGAGGAGTTCCTGGCAGACCAGGAGGCCAGACTGAGCGACAACACCTTTCGCCAATACAAGAACATCGTCGGCCTGCTTGGCGCCTGCCTGGAAAGGTACTGGCCCGACTGCGACCGGCAGGAATACGACCGCATCACCGGGGCGGGGGGCACCTACTGTGGCACCTTCGGGCCGGACCGAATCATCAGCGGCACGTGGGAGTTTCTCGGCTATTTCATGCCGCGCAAGGTGATTGCCGGCAAGACCACGATGAAGGCGGCGGGCACGGTGACCAGAAAACTGATGAAGTGGCTGGCCGAAAAGGGCTACGTCGAGGACGTCGAGTCGCTTGAGATGGCCGAGGAGCGGGCCGGGCAGGCCGCTCGCGACCTGCCTGTTGCCGAAGAGTTGTCCGGTCTCCTTGCCGACTACGCCGACGCGCACGCCCCGGACCGCTACTCGCGGGAAATGGAGGACCATTTCACGGTCTGTCGTATCGAACCGGGCAAGCTCTGGCTGGAGCCGTTCTCATCGGAGCCTCGCGAGATCGGTCCCATATCGGTACCGCCCGAAATCAGCCAACAGTGCCGGGTGGGCTGGGACATCAGTGGGATTGTGGCGAAGACGGCCAAGGGGTGGCGCTTTCTGGAGGTCTGGAATGTCACGCCGTAGAGCGACCAAGAAGAAATCCTCAGCAGAAGCGGACCCCATGATCGCCCGGATCGAGGCCTTCAACGAGGCCATGGGGGGCGGAGTCCTCGTCGTGAGGCAATCGAAGGGCTACTGCCTTCTCCGCGATGACAACGGCCGGCCGATTGCCAGATTGCGCCCCACAGGCAAGGATAATCTGGTGGCGGTCATGCGGAGGAGTTACCGCGACACGTGGGAACACATCGGCGATTTCGGCCCGATGGTAATGCCGTTGGACGAAGCCCTGGAGTACGTCGCGAAGGACCCGATGGGCGTCTTCTGGAGATAGCTTCAGGCCTGCAGCGAATAGCATTGACGGTCGCGAGCCGCAAAATAACTTCGGTGAAACCGGCGAACTGGCTTACGAAACCCCAGACCGTAATGCCGGGGGCAGGACTCGTGGGCAAGGAGCACAACCCAATGGAATTGAACCCCCGCGACGACGATCCCCTGCACGTGCCGATCAACGCCCGGCTGACCGAGAGCGTCGCGGCTGCGACCTTCCGCATCGCCCGGCCGTCCACTGAGCGGCCGTTCCCAGGCCATGGCTTCGACCGCGGCGTGGACGAACTGGTTACCGGCGGCCTGCGCTGCTACTGCCGTGCCCGAACTTCACGCGATTGAATCGCCGAGACACCGTGTCCCAAACCAAAAGCGATTATTCGGTCACCGATGTCCGGCGCCTCGATTGTGAGGGTCGGGCGGCCAGGGAAGTCGTGGCAGGGAAGTCCGGAAGGCCCTGGCCGGCGGCATCATCGTGCATCGTGGTAAACCTGCACTTTAGGTGATCTTCGTAAAGCCCAGCGCGAATGTGCGACTTTTCCATTTCGAGTTGCAACCTGGCCGAAACCGGCAAGCCGCACGGTTTCGTTGCGAGCGACTTCTGCATACGCACGGCACGCCCGATTTGCCGATTGGCGACGATGGATAGCCATCGCAACATCCTCGCGCCGATCGCGCCGTTGCGGCCCGGCCCCCGGCGGGGCGGAACCGAACGGCCACTTCTCCGTCCTATTCTGGGCACGCCGCGACGAAGAATCAAGCACCGGTTCCGAGCTGGCAGCGGAATTGCGTGAAACAACCCCCGGAACCTCCGCGCCGGCGGGGCAGTTTCGCCGGCAGGTGAAGAACGCAACCCTGCGGTGTAGCCCAGAAGGGGGTGTGTTCAGTGGGGCCTCGGAATGGGCGGCCGTCAACGGTGCGGGTTCCCACATTAGACCAGGAAGACG
>SKJM01000116.1 GCA_007122045.1 Planctomycetales bacterium
GTGACTGGAGTCACTGGTAAACCTGCGGTTGGCGCCGGACACTCTCACCATCGTGGTGATCATTTCGGCCATGCCTGTGGCGGTGACCTGCTCGATCGTCGTGGAAAAATACGGCGGCGACGTGCCGCTGGTCTCCCGGGCAATCTTCGTCAGCACCCTCGCCAGCGTCGTGACGGTGCCGGCGGTGGTTTGGCTCATCCGGGCGATAGGATTGTGAGGCCGACCCGCACATCCGCACGCTGCGTCTTGGCTGCGGCCCTCAGTTTGTCGCAAAACCCCTACAAACTATGCGTTCCGGCGGTGGCGTTCGATGTCTCTCTTAGAGGGCTGGACTTGTCGGTAGGAGCAGACCCGTAGCGCGCGGCTGCGTCAGAATGGCAATGCCACCGTCAGTTTGTCGCGAGAACTCCTACAGACTATGTGTTCGGGCAGTGGCCCCCGGCGCGTCCCGTAAGGGACTGAACGAGGCACTGGCGCCGGCAGGCTGCGATTGCCTGTCCTGGCGGGTTTGGTACGGCGATTGCTCACAAACAGGTTCGTGCCTTGAGGCCTTTGCGATAACGACCCTACCCTAACCACTCCGCGGAAACCGGGCCGAGCGCCGCCGGAGACTTTTAGAAATCCGCGCCCTGGAGCTTCGAGTTGCCAGAAGGGAACCATCCCGCAAGCGGCTTCGCCCGGGAACTGAGCCTTGTCGGGGCGATGGCCATCGGACTCGGCACCATGATGGGCGCCGGCATCTTCGTGCTGTCCGCCGACGCCGCACAGCGGGCCGGACCGGGGGCCGCGCTGTCGTTCATCATCGCCGGCCTGGTGGTCCTGCCCACCGCGATGGTCGTTTCCGAGTTGGTGACGGCCATGCCCAAGGCCGGCGGCAGCTATCACCTGATCTCGCGCACCCTCGGTCCGCTGGCCGGGGCACTGGTGGGACCGGCGAACTGGCTGGGCCTGATGTTCGCCACGGGCTTCTACCTGATCGGCTTCGGCCAATTCGTGAGGGCGCTGCTGCCTGTGCCATCCTGGGCCGTCATGCTCGCGGCCGGCGTGGGGTTCACCGCACTGAACTACCGGGGGGCCAAGCTGACCGGGACCGTCCAGCGGCTGATCGTGGCCGCCCTCATCCTCCTTTTGGCAGCCTTTAGCGTTGGCGGCTATTTCCACATCGAGTCCAGGCTGCACGACCCGTTCCTGCCCGAGGGGCTTGGTGGCGTGCTGGCGGCCGTGGGCCTGATCATGGTCTCCTTCACCGGCTTCGAGAAGATCTCGACCGTGGCCGAAGAGGTGCGCAAGCCGGAACGCAACCTGCCGCTGGCGATCATCGGCTCGGTGATCATTGCCACGGTGCTCTACGCGGCCGTGCTCTACGTCTTTACGGGAATCGTGCCCTTCGACCGTATTCCCGAACCGGAGACCGCCATGGTGCGCGCCGGCGCCGCCGTCTTCGGTTCTGTCGGCCGCGCTGCCATGCTGATCGGCGGCCTGCTGGCTACCGCCTCCTCGGCGAACGCTGCGATCCTGGCCTCCTCGCGCATCAACTTCGCCATGGGCCGCGACCACATCTTGCCTCCCTGGTTCGACGCGATCCACCCGCGGCACCTGACGCCGCACCGTTCGATCCTGGTGACCGGCGGCGGCGCCATCGTCCTGGCACTGACCGGCGGCGCGCCGAGGCTGGCCGAGATCTCCAGTGCCCTGTTCATGATCTCCTATGCGCTGCTGACTGCGGGAATGATCGTGATGCGCCAACTCGACGCAGATTGGTATCGCCCCGATTTTCGCGTGCCATTCTTTCCTTGGCTGCCGGCTGCCGGCGGCATGGCGGCCATCGCCGTGATTTTCACCATGGACCGCTTCTCCCAACTCAGCGGACTGGGGCTGGTGGTTCTTAGCCTCGCCTGGTACGTCCTGTGGGCGCGCCGGCGCACGAGCGTGCAGGGCGAGTTGGGCAACTGGCGAGAGAAGATCGAACCGCTGGCGCAAATCCGGTCCGCCGTCGGCTTGCAGCAGGAGCCGGAACATACCACGCACAAGGAAATCTTGGTAGTGATCGACGAGGCCTGTCCGGGAGCCGGCCTGGCGTCTTTGGCCGTTTCCCTGGCGCGGGGCGAAGAAGACCAGGACGTGCTCCTGACCAGAATGATCCCCGTGCCCGACGACCTCTCGCTCGTTGACGCGGAGCAGTTCTTCCTGCGGCGCCGGCCGGAATTCGAGGACGAGGTGGAGGCATTGGCCTCGGAAGGCCGTCGAAGAGGCATCCGCATCTACCGCCATTTCGAGGTCACGCGCAGCCCGGCGAACTCGGTCGTTATGCTGGCGGAAGGGCGCCCTTCGGTGCGTCTGATCCTGGTGGGATGGCACAAGTCGCGGTGGCGCCGGTGGCTACAAGCGACGATCGACCGGGAGATCGAGCGCCGCGCCCCCTGCGACGTGGCCGTCCTGTTGGACCGCAACGTCGAGCAGTTGCGGCGCATTCTGGTAGCCGCTGACGGCTCCCCGCATGCCCGCCTCGCCTTCCGTCTGGCCGGCGAGTTGCGGAAAGCCTGCGGCGTCGAGCTGCTGGTGATCGGCCCGGCCGGCGGGAGGCCGAGCGATGGTCTCCCCGGGATCGATGTCGATCAATGGCTTGCGGAGACAGCCCCGGACGGACCGGATTCCCCGGCAGTGCGGATGGTCGAAGCGGAAAGGCCGGCCCACGGGGTGATGGATCACGCGCGGAGCGATACCGACCTGGCCGTCCTGAGCGCCTCGCCGGACGGTCCGGTCCGCGGCTGGCTTACCAGCCACCGGTCGGAGGCACTGGTGAATCGCGCTCCCTGTTCAGTGCTACTGATTCATTCGACGCGCGCCGACACCCCCTGAGGAGCCTTGCGTATCGATTTCTCAGGGAATGCCTTATGGCGGCCGTCCGGCTGGCCGCGGTGCCGGCGGCCATCATCCTGCTCGTCGGGTTGGCGGAGCTGGTAAACCTGCGGTTGGCGCCGGACACTCTCACCATCGTGGTGATCGTTTCGGCCATGCCTGTGGCGGTGACCTGCTCGATCGTCGTGGAAAAATACGGCGGCGACGTGCCGC
>SKJM01000136.1 GCA_007122045.1 Planctomycetales bacterium
ACGCCGGCGGACGGCGATGCGGCCGCCGAATCGCCGGTCCAAACCGTGCGCATCGAACCTGCCGAACCGGCGCACCCCGGCGACACGCTCGACATCACCCTGACCGCCGAGCTTCGACCCGACGGGTGGTTCGAGGAGGAGGAGCAGCCGCGGGAAGTGGCGCTGCCCGAGGTGCGGCTGCTGGAAGCGGATGAGGTGGAAGGCACGATGCTGGTGCAGGCGCCGGCCGACGTCGACTTGCAGGTCGAGGACATGCCGGCCGACTTGCAGCCGGTCTTCGACCCCCGGTCGCCCGGCGACGGCGAGGGACGCGGTACCTCGCTGCAATACCGGTACGAGGACGCGGCGCGCGTCGGCGGAAGTCTGCTGGTCCGCCGCCGGCGGGCGGCCGTTTCGGCGACGACGCTGGTGATGGTCCGGCTCGACCGCGACCGACTCGACGTGCATTATCAGCTCGACCTGCACATCCGGCACGGCAGCATCCGGCAGTTCGGCTTCACGCTTCCCGCCGCGGTTGGTGAGAAGATTCACGTCGCTGCGGTCGGCTGGCCCGGGCGCGTGATCGAGCAGCGGCACCGCCCGCTGCCCGGCGACGGCGGCGCGGCGTTGAACCTCTGGCAGGTCGTGCTGGACCGGCCGGTCACCGGCGACCTGACGCTCGCGCTCGATTTCGGGCAGACGATTTCGGCGGACGGGGAAGCGGAAGTGGAGGCGGCTGCCGTGCCGCCGGCCGACGCATCTGCGGCTCCCACGACCGGCGCGCCCGTGGCCGTGCCCGTGTTGGCCATGCAGGACGTGGCATCGCAAACCGGCATCGTGGCGGTGGAGGCGGCCGCCGACCAGCAGATCGACTGCCGGCCGGAGAACCTCCGCGAACTGGATCCGGCCGACGTGATTCAACCGGCGGCCTACGTTCCCCGGCAGCGCATCGTGGCCGCGTATCAATACCGGGGCGTACCGTACCGGCTGGCGCTGGCGGCCACGCGGTTTGCGCCGGCGGCGATGCTCGACGCCATTTGCGACGCGGCCGAGATTGTCAGCATTGCGGGGCGCGACGGCCGGACGCGGCACCAGGCGGGGTTCCTGGTGCGCGGCCGCCACCTGCAACACGTGCCGGTCACCCTGCCCGCCGGCGCCGAATTGTGGGCGGTGCAGCTCGACGGGGAGCCGGTCGAGGTCCGCCGGCAGGACGGCGTGTACTACGTTCCCGTGCCGGCCCGGCAGGCCGGTGCAGCCGGCGACGTGCGGGCGTTGACCTTGGTTTACGAAACGGTCGCCCCGGCTCCGGCCCCGGACGGCCTTCGCCCCGGCGTGCGGCCGCGGAGCGTTCGGTACCCCGCCCCGGAACTCGCCATGCCCACGCTGCAAACCACGTGGCACCTGGCCGCGCCGGAGGGGACCGACTGGGTGTCGACCGGCGACGATTACCGGACCGAGGCCCCGCGCACTCGGCCCATCCTGGCGACGCGGCTCGCCGACTCGATCGCCCGGCACGGCACGTCGGGCTTTGGCTGGAAGTTCGGCGGGCTGGTGGCGGCGGGCGTCGTGGTCGGCATCTACTCGTTGGTCACCTCGGTCAAGGCGTGGCAGACGCGGGCCGTGGAGGTGCTGGTAGTGGTCGTGGTGCTGCTCATCCTGGTCGCGTTGCTGCTGCCCGCCACCCAAAGCGCGCGCGAGGCGGCACGCCGCGCCTCGTGCACCAACAAACTCAAGCAGATCGGGTTGGCGCTGCACAACTTTCACGACTCTTTCGGGCGGTTCCCGCCCGCCGCCATCGGCCCAGACAACGTACCGCGCGACCGGCAATTCAGTTGGCTGGTGGCCCTTCTGCCGTACATGGAGATGGGTCGCTTGTACGACGAATTGCGCCTCGACCTGCCCTGGGACCATCCGCACAACCTGGCGTTGCTCGAGGGGAGCGAGTTCAACCCATTCCTTTGCCCCTCGGAAGTGAACGCCACGACCGCGGAGGGGCTGCCGAAGACGTCGTACGTGGCCATCACCGGCGCCGTCTTGGCGCCCGGCTTCCACAGCACGCGGGGTGTGATCGACTTCGATGGGCGCCTGTCGGCCAACGAGATCGCCGACGGCCTCAGCAACGTGCTGATCGTGGGCGAGGTGACCGACGGCGGCCCGTGGTTCGCCGCCGGCGCCGCCACGGCCCGCCCGATCGACGACTGGATTGCGGAGAAGCCATGGAGCCAACATCCTGGAGTGGCGAACTTCCTGTTCGCCGACGGAACGGTGCGGTCGGTTTCCGAGCATGCCAATCCCGATGTCCTCCGGGCCCTGGCCGTCGTGCGGTCCGGGCTGGGTGTCACACGGGACGCGCTGGACGATCCGGAGTGGGATAGGGCCCCTCGTGCGGTCCCCGCAACCGAGCCGCCGCCGGAACCCGCCGAGCCCACCCCGACGGAGGAACCGGTGGAAGTACGGGACTTGCCCGCCCCGCCGGACGAGCCGGTGGAAATAAGGGAGCTGCCCGTCCCGGAAGCCGCGCCGGCGCCCTTGCCGGCGCCGCCGCGCGCCGACCGCGCGCGGCTGTCGCTGCGCGTAGGGCTCCAGCGACCCGCCGAGCCGATGATCCGCTTCCACCGCGATGGCGGGCCCGAGGAACTGGTCGTCGGCTTGCAGGACCAAACCGCCGCGCGCATCCTGCAATGGCTGATCGTGGTCGCCGCCGTGCTGGCCGCCTGGGCAGCCCGCCGGGCGCCCGGACCGCGAAAGGCGATGGCCGTCGTCGTCGGTCTCGCCCTGCCGATCGGCCTTGCCGGGCTGGCGCCGATGGCCTGGGCGCCGGTGCTCGACGGGTTGCTGTTGGGCGCGCTGGCGGCTGGCACGCTTTGGCTCGTCCCACCGCTGGTGGCCCTGCTCAGCGCCCCCGGGTCCGCCGCCACCACTGCGGCAATCGTCGTCGTCCTGAGCGCGGCATTGGCGGCCGGCCCAGCCGCCGCCGAGCAGCCGAAGGCCGCGCCGGCCGCCGGAACAGGCTTGCAGTTGGAGTTCACGCTTCAGCGTGCGAACCAAGTACAGGCCAAATCCGGCACGCTGAAGCGTGAACTCCAACCTGATAGCAGCATGGACGCCTCAGG
>SKJM01000041.1 GCA_007122045.1 Planctomycetales bacterium
AGAACGACGTGCGGCTGATCGACCCAGCCGAGCAGAACGGCTATGGGCTGGACGGTATGTGGAGCGACGATTTCCACCACGCCGTGCGGACGCTGCTGACCGGGCAACGCGACGGGTATTACCGCGACTACGGCCGCCCGGAGCACTTGGCGAAGGCGATGGAGCGGGTGTTCGTGTACGACGGCTGTTACAGCCCGTTCCGCCGTCGCCGGCACGGCAGCCCGGTGCGCGACCGCGACCGGACCAAGTTCGTCGTGTGCATTCACAACCACGACCAAGTGGGCAACCGGGCCTTGGGCGACCGTTCGGCCACCTACCTGCCGGAGGCGGCGCAGCGATTGGCATGCGGTTTGCTCCTCCTCTCGCCCTGCGTACCGCTGTTGTTCATGGGCGAGGAGTACGGCGAGCGACGCCTGTTCCCGTTCTTCTGCTCGTTTATCGACGAAGACCTGATCGAGGCGGTGCGCCGCGGCCGGCGCGAGGAGTTCGCCGCGATGGAGTTCGAGTGGGGCGAGCAAATCCCCGACCCGCAAGACCCGGCCACGTTCGATTCGGCAAAGCTCGCATGGCAGTGGCCCGCAGGAACCTTCCACGCGAAGCTGCGCCGGCTGTACGCTGATTTACTGGCCGCGCGGCGGACGTGGCCGGGACTGATGGACCGAACCCGCACCACGGCGCGGGTAGTGAGGCCCGGCGCAGACGCCGGCCGTGACGAAGGTCCGGCCGTCTTGGTCGTCGAACGGGGCGGGGAGCGAGGCCTTGTGGCGTGGGCGAACCTGACCGACCGCGGCGCGAGCCCGCCCACGGCGGTGCCCGGCGGTCGGACGTGCCTGTTGAGCACCGAGGCTGCCGCGTACGGCGGGACGCGCGACCTGCGCCGGCCGGTCGATACGCTGTTGCCGTTTGAGTTGGTCGTATGGGGCGAGGCGGACGCGGCAGGAAAGGAATCGTTCGAATGAATCAGCTTTGCGCCCTCCATGCCGAGGTGGTGGCCGCGGTCCGGAAGGCCCTGGCCGAACGCCCCTCCTCGCCGGGCGCCACGTACCGGCTCCAGTTCCATCGCGACCACCTTACCTTCCGCGACGCGGCCGCGGTGGTGCCTTACCTGAGCCGGTTGGGCATCACCCACGTGTATGCATCGCCCTATTGGAAGGCCAAGGCCGGCGGCGCGCATGGCTACGCGATTGTCGATTACACCCGGCTCGACCCTGCGTTGGGCACGGAAGATGACTTCGCGGCCTTCGTGGCCGCGCTTCGCGAGCACGGCATGGGGCAAATCCTCGACGTGGTGCCCAACCACATGAGCGCGGCGCCGGGCGAGAACCCCTGGTGGACCGACGTGCTGGAAAACGGCCCCGGTTCGCCCTACGCCGATTACTTCGACATCGACTGGACGCCCGTCAAAGAGGAACTGCGCGGGAAGGTGCTGTTCCCGGTGCTCGGGCGGCAGTTCGGCGAGGCGCTGGAGGCCGGCGAACTGAAGCTGGGATACCGCGAGGGCGCGTTCGCCATCGACTACTACGGGCGGGCGCTGCCGATCGATCCGGGCACCTACGCCGACATCCTCACGCTGAACCTCGAGGAGCTTCGGGAAACCCTGCCGGCCGACTCGGAGGACCTGCGCGAACTGGAGAGCATCGTCACCGCCACCCAGCACCTGCCCGGCCGAAACGACACCGATCCCGAGGCCGTCCGCGAGCGGCAGCGAGAGAAAGAGGTCATCAAGGGCCGCATCGCCGACCTGGCGGCGGCCTCGCCGCCGATCGCCGAGTTCATCGAGCGCAACGTGGCGGAGCTGAACGGCACGCCCGGCGCCCCCTCCAGTTTCGACCGGCTGGAAGGTCTGCTCAACGCCCAGGCCTACCGGCTCTCGCACTGGAAGGCGGCTTCCGACGAGATCAACTACCGCCGCTTCTTCGACATCAACGAGTTGGCGTCGGTGTGTATGGAGGAGGAAAGGGTTTTCGAGGAGAGCCACACGCTGGTGTTCGATCTGCTGGCCGGGGGAAAGCTCGACGGGCTGCGCATCGACCACGTGGACGGGCTGTTCGATCCGCTCGAATACCTGTGGCGATTGCAGCGGGGATACAGCCGGGCGCTGGCGCGGCGCGAGTTCGAACGGAGGACGCCCCCGACCCCGGCGGCAGGGGAACCGGCCCCCGGCGAACCCGGCGGCCGTGCCGGTCTGACGTGGGAGGACGCCGAGCCGGCCATCGTGGAGGTGCTGTGGTCGGAGCTGGGCAAGCAGGCGGACGGCAACGGCCCCCCCTGGAGCGAAACGCTGCCCCTGTACGTGCTGGTCGAAAAAATCCTCGGGCCCGAGGAGCCGCTGCCGCCGGAGTGGCCGGTGGCCGGCACGACGGGCTACGATTTCCTCAATTCGGTGAACGGGCTGTTCGTCGACCCGGCGGGCCTGATCTTGCTGCGCAGGATCTATCGCCGCTTCACCAACGAGCCGGTCGACTTCCACGAAGTGGCCTACCAGTGCAAGCTGCTGATCCTGCGGGTGGCCATGGCCAGCGAGCTGCACCTGCTGGCCCATCGGCTGAATCGCATCTCGGAGCGGCACCGGTTGTTTCGCGACTTCACCCTCCATTCCCTGCGGCGGGTGCTGCGCGAGATTTTGGCCTTCTTCCCGGTCTATCGCACCTACATCGGGGGCGAGGGCGTCAGCGACCGCGATCGGGAGGTGATCGGCCGGGCCGTGGCCCTGGCCAAACGGAGGAACCCGGCCATGGACGCCGCCGAGTTCGACTTCGTGCGCGACGTGCTGCTGCTGGAGCAGCCGCCGCGGCTCGACGACGCCGCCCGGCGCCAGCGCGAGTTCTTCGTCGGCCGCTTCCAGCAGGTGACCAGTCCCGTGATGGCCAAGGGCGTGGAAGACACGGCGTTCTATCGCTACTATCCGCTGGCCTCGGCGAACGAAGTGGGTGGCGAGCCCGCCCGGGCCGCCGTTTCGGTCGACGACTTCCACGCCGACAATCACCAGCGGCATGGCCGCCATCCCGCCTCGATGGTGTGCACGTCCACCCACGACACGAAGCGGAGCGAGGACGTGCGCGCGCGGATCAACGTTCTCTCGGAAATTCCGCACTGGTGGCGGGCAAACGTCACCCGCTGGGCGCGGATCAACCGCCGCTTCCGCCGCGAGGTGGACGGGCGGCCGGCGCCCATCCGCAACGACGAGTATCTGTTCTACCAGGTACTGTACGGGATATGGCCGCTCGACCCGCCCGGCGAGGCCGAGCACGAGCAGATGGTCGAGCGGATGGTGCGGTACATGGAAAAGGCCACCCACGAGGCCAAGCTGCGCACAAGCTGGATTTCGCCCGACCCCGATTACGATGAGGCCGTCGCCCGGTTCGTGCGCGACGTACTCCGCAACGAAGCGAACAACCGCTTCCTGCCCGCGCTCCGGGACTTCCACGAGCAGACGGTCGATTGGGGCCTCTACACGGCCCTGGCGCAAACGCTGCTGAAGCTCACCGTCCCCGGCGTGCCCGACATCTACCAGGGCCAGGAGCTGTGGGCGTTTCACCTGGTCGATCCCGACAACCGGCGTCCGGTCGATTTCGACCGCTGCCGGTGGCTGCTGGGCGAAATCGAGGGCCTGGCCGCCGACAGCGAGAGCCTGGGCCGATTGGCGCGGGAACTAGGCGCCTCGCCCCGCGACGCGCGGTTGAAGCTGTTCGTCACCTGGCGCACGCTCCAGTTCCGCCGCGCTCATGCCCGGCTTTTCGAGGCGGGCGGTTATGAACCGCTGCCGGTCGAGGGCGCGAAGGCGAACCACGTGTGCGCGTTCGCGCGGCGGCTGCCGGCGCAGGAAGGCGATAACGAGCAGGCGGCCGTGGTCATCGTACCGCGGCTGTTGGCCCAACTGGCGCCCCATCACGACGGTGGCAAGGGGCCGCCCCCCTTGGGCGACTCCATTTGGGAAGATACGCGCGTGGTCCTGCCCGACTCGCTTCGGGCGCCCATGCACAACATCTTCGCCGGTAAGGCCTGGCCGGGCGACGCTGCCGACATCCCGCTGAGCGGCGTGCTTGCCCAGTTTCCCGTTGCCCTGCTGACCGTGAACCGGTCGGGTGACTAGGCCGGCTTCACCGCTGGGGCCGGCATTGGCGCGGCCGGCACCGAGGGCTTGCACGCGCGTACACGGGGCGCATAATGGGACGGTGGCGGCATCGCCGATTGAACCAAGAGGAGAGCATTCAATCCTGGAGGTATGCGATGAAGACGAAGTTGCTTGGGCCGGTGGCGGCAAGTGCGGTGGTGGCCTTGGGGGCGGCCGCTTGGGTGGCCGATGCGGCGGCCGAGGATACCGAGCAGCCGGCCGGGTGGTCGGTGTACATCGGCACGTACACCCGGGGCGAAAGCCGCGGCATCTACCGCGCCGTGCTGTGTGCTACCGACGGCATCCTGAGCGAGCCCGAGCTGGCGGCCGAAACCGCCAATCCCTCGTTCCTGGCCATTCACCCCAACCGCCGGTTCCTGTACGCCGTGGGCGAGGCGGGCACGTTCGAAGGGAGGCCCGAGGGCGGTGTGGTGGCCTTTGCCATCGACGCGCAAACCGGGATGCTCACGCGGCTGAACGCGCAATCGTCGGGCGGGCGAGGGCCGTGCCACCTGGTGGTCGACGGCGCGGGCCGCAACGTGCTGGTGGCCAACTACGGCGGCGGCAGCGTGGCGGTGCTGCGCATCGGGCCGGACGGCCGGCTGCGGCCCGCCTCGGCGCTGATGCAGCACGAGGGCCGCAGCGTCCACCCCCGCCGGCAGACCGCCCCATACGCCCATTCGGTGAACCTCGACGCGGCCAACCGGTTCGCTTTCGTGGCCGACCTGGGCCTCGACCAGGTGCTGGTGTACCGGTTCCGGTCGGAGGCCGGAACGCTCGAACGGCACAACCCGCCGTTTGCCAGGGTGGCGCCCGGGGCCGGGCCGCGGCACTTCGCCTTCCATCCCAGCGGCCGGTTCGCCTACGTGATCAACGAACTCGACTGCACCATCACCGCCTTCGCCTACGACGCTGAGCAGGGCCGCCTGCACACGCTGCATTCCGTACCCACCCTGCCGGACGATTTCGATGGCGAGAACACCACCGCCGAGATTGTCGTGCATCCCTCAGGCAGGTTCGTGTACGGCTCGAACCGCGGGCACGACAGCATCGCCGGGTTCCGGGTCGACGAGGAAACGGGACGGCTTGCGCCCATCGGGCACACGCCCACCGGCGGCCAAACGCCGCGCAACTTCGCCCTGGACCCGCCGGGCCGATTCCTGCTGGCGCAGAACCAGGCCTCCGACTCGGTCGTCGTGTTCCGCATCGACCCCGAGACGGGCGACCTGGCCCCGACCGGTTCGCGCATGACGGTGCCCTCGCCGGTGTGCATCCGCATGATGCCGGCCGGGCCGTAGGATGGCGCTCGGAAGTTCAGTCGCGGCCGGTAAAGGGCGGTCTGCGAAGGCGCGGCGTCGATGTCCATGCGGACACGTCGACTACCTCTGATGCCGGCGCCGAAGGGTGCCGCCGACCGCGATGCCGTCACGGTCCCGTTCTTCGACCGTTCGCGCGCGACGGCCGGTACACCGGCTTCCACGGCTCGACGTCCAAGCGGCGGGCGGCGTCGATCATGGGGCCCACGTCGTCGACCAGCGGGAAATCGATGCCCGCGTCGAACAGCGCCTCGAGCGCGCCGGGGTCGTTGGTGCAGCAGTAATTGATGCGCACGCCGGCCTCCTTCAACCGGCGTATTTCATCGGGCCAGTCGATCCCCTGCCGCCGGAGAATTTGAATGAAGGCGTCGCCGCGCTCGATTGTTTCGGCGGCGTAGCGCGGTACGTCGGCACCCCGCCGCTGCATGTTGCAGATGAGAATATCGGGGTAAACCCGCCGGGCCGCGTCGGCGCCTTGATGGCCAATGGCCAGGAACGCCTGGTGGGTTCGCCCTTGGCGAATGATTTCGCGGGTGGCGGCCTCGGCCAATTCCGCATCGCCGTAGGTATGCACATTCAGCCAGACGTTCAGCGGCATCATCGCCAGCGTCTCCTCGAGAGTCGGCACGCGCTCGCCGGCGAACCGCGCGCCTTTCCACGCGCCGGCGTCCAGCGCGCGCATTTGCTTGAGCGTCAGGTCGGTCACGCGGCCTTCGCCGTCGGTCGTGCGGCCGACGGTCGCGTCGTGCATGAGCACGATATGCCCGTCGCGAGTCATCCGGATGTCGAACTCGATCTGATGTACCCCGTGCCGGAGCGCCTCGCGAAACGCCGCAAGCGTATTCTCCGGGTGCGTGGTGCTCGCCCCGCGGTGGGCCGAAATGCCGCGCTCGGGCATAGCGATCGCTTCCGCGGCCGGCGCAACGCAAGGCAGCGCGAGCGTTAGGGCAACCCAGGCCGACAGGCAAAATTGTTTCATCGTCATCGGTCGAAATCCGTCGAGTCGAGTCGGGGGAACGCCTTCTACTCTTCCAGCAGCTTCTCCTTCAGGAGTTCGGCAACGTGCTCGTTGTATTCGCCGTCGATGGTGCGCGGGGGGATCCACCGCTCGTAGTCGAAGTCGGGGTAGTTCAGCGGCTCGTCGAGCCGCTTGTGGAACACGTAGAAGTCGTGGACCTTGGCGGCCATTTCGGGCGACTCGTAATGGCCCAGGTGCAAGCGCCGGGGCGGGCGCCGGCCGGGCGCCCGTTGCCATGAGCAGCCCACGTGCACGTGCACGCCGCGGAAGTCCATGGCGGCATTGACTTGCGGTCCCTCGCCGTAATCGCCCACCCAAAGGTTGCGGTACGTCTCACTAACGCGGTCGGGCCAGCTCACCCCAAGCCGCACTTCGGCTCCGGGGTCGAATTGGCGCAAGGCGTCGATCAATTGTTGGACAGTCATCGTGGCGTCCTGAAGAAGATTCGTGGTTCGGCGGTGCAAGACAGTACCGTGGCCTTCAAAGCCGGAATTCCAGGTGCCGGTGCCAGTGGGCGTCGTCGGTCTCGGGGAAGTCGGTGCGGACGTGGGAGCCGCGGGTTTCCCGGCGCGCGAGGGCGGCCTCGACAATCAGCCGTCCGAGCATGAGCATGTTCTGAAGCTCCCAGCCGCTGGGGTCGTTGAACTGGCGGGCGAGTACGTAGCGCGACCAGGCGCCGATGTTCTCCGCCGCGTCGTTGAGCCCATCGGCGTCGCGCCGCACGCCCGCGTCGCGCCACATGAGGCTGGTGAGCGAATTGCGGATGTCGGGCAGGTCGAGCCTCTCGTTGGGCGGTTCGACGCGCCGGTTCTCGACCTGGGCGGCCTGGTACGAGTCGTTCGTGTGCGCCCCCGCCTCGCCGGCGCCGCGGCCCGCCCGGAACCCGAACACCAGCGCCTCCAACAGGCTGTTCGAGGCCAGGCGGTTCGCGCCGTGGAGGCCGCTGGCGGTCACTTCGCCGGCCGCCCAGAGCCCCGGCAGCGTGGTGCGGCCCGACAGGTCGACCCGTACCCCGCCCATCATGTAATGGGCGCCGGGCCGGACGGGGATGCGGTCGCGGGTGATGTCGAGGTTGAAGTCGGCGCAGGTGGCGGCGATGCCGGGAAAGCGGCGGCGGACCTTCTCGGGGTCGAGGTGCGTCAAGTCGAGGTAGACGTTCGGATGCCGCGTGCGCTCCATCTGGTCGACGATCGCCCGGCTCACCACGTCGCGGGGAGCCAGTTCGGCACGGGGGTCGTAGTCGGGCATGAAGCGGTGGCCGTGCCGGTCGACCAGGTGGGCTCCCTCGCCGCGCGTGGCCTCGCTGATGAGGCTCCGGCTCCCGCCGGCGATGTACAGCACGGTCGGGTGGAACTGGACGAACTCCAGGTCGGTAAGCACGGCCCCCGCCCGATACGCCACGGCCATCCCGTCGCCGGTGGCCACGTGGGGGTTGGTCGTTTCGCGGTAGAGCTGGCCCGCCCCGCCGCTGGCCAAAATGGTTTGCTTGGCCCAAACCATGGTCTTGCCGTGCTGCGGGTTCCAGACCAGCGCCCCGCGGCAGACGCCGTCGAGTGTGACCAGGTCGATGGTGAAGGTGTTCTCCCAAATGTCGATGTGCTCCTGCTTGCGCACCTGCACGGTCATCACCCGCACCATCTCCTTCCCGGTCGCGTCGCCCAGTGCGTGGACGATGCGGTTGCGGCCGTGGCCGCCCTCGCGGCCGAGGGCGAGGCGGCCTTCGTTTTGGTCGAAGCGGGCGCCCCATCGCATCAGTTCCTCGATGCGCGCCGGGGCCTCCCGCACCACGCTGTCGACCACTTCGGGGTCGCAAAGCGAACCGCCTGCTCGAAGCGTATCGGTCGCGTGGTCCTCGAAGCGGTCGGCGGGGTCCATCACCCCGGCGATGCCCCCCTGCGCGTACGCACTGTTCGACTCGTGCAGTTCCTCCTTGGTGGTCACCAGCACCGACATGGTGGAGTCGACTTCCAGCGCCGCGCGCAGCCCCGCCAGGCCGCTGCCCATCACCAGCACGTCGGTGAAAAAGTGGGGGACCCGCTTGCGGTGAAACGGAACCAGGTATCGGGGTGAACTGGGAAGCATGGTACGAACGGAACGGTTGGACTCAGGTTTCTTTCTGGTTTCCTTCCGGCAGTCCCGCCCGGAGAGCCGCGGCACGTGCGCGGACGCCCGGGGTTCGCCACTCAGCCGGTAAGCTTGCGGCAGATGGCGTCCGCCATTTCGCGGGTGCCCACGGCCGTGGGATCATCGCGGTTGGGCTTCATGTCGTAGGTAACGTCTTTCCCCTCGGCAATCACGGCCGCGACGGCCTGTTCAAGCCGGTCGGCCGCGACCGGTTCGCCCAGGTGGCGGAGCATGAGCATGCCGGAAAGGATCAGGGCCGTCGGATTGACCTTGTTCTGGCCCTTGTACCTCGGAGCGCTGCCGTGCGTGGCCTCGAAAATGGCGCCGAACTCGCCCACGTTCATTCCCGGCGCCACCCCAAGCCCACCCACCAGGCCGGCCGCCAGGTCGCTCACGATGTCGCCGTAAAGGTTCGGCAGCACGACCACGTCGTACAGTTCCGGCTTCTGCAAGAGTTGCATGCACATGTTGTCGACAATGCGGTCCTCGAACTCGATGTCCAGGTGGGCGAAGTCCTTGGCTACCTCCCGCGCGGTATGCAAGAACAGCCCGTCGGTGTACTTCATGATATTCGCCTTGTGCACCGCCGTGACCTTGCGCCGCCCTTGGTCGCGGGCGTACTCGAAGGCGCACCGCACGATGCGCCGCGTGCCGGAGACGCTGATCGGTTTGATCGACACGCCGGTTTCGGCGGGCTCGGTTTTCACCTGCCGGTCGGTCGCCAACCGGTTGATGTGCCCGATCAGCTCGGCGGTGGCGGGCTGCCCGGCCTCGAACTCGACGCCGGCGTAAAGGTCCTCGGTGTTCTCGCGCACGATGACTAGGTCGATGGGGTGGTCGGCAAAGAACGTGCGTACGCCGGGGTAGTACTTGCTCGGCCGGATGCAGGCGAACAGGCCGAACTCCTGCCGCAGGTACACGTTGACGCTGCGGAACCCTGTGCCCACCGGTGTGGTGATGGGGGCCTTCAGGGCGCATCGGGTGCGGCGGATGCTTTCCATCAGGGCGTCGGGCAGCGGCGTGCCGGTGCGCTGCATCACGTCGACGCCGGCCTCCTGCTCGTCCCATTGGATGTCCACGCCGGTGGCGTCCACACAGCGGCGGGCGGCATCGGCCAGTTCCGGCCCCACCCCATCTCCCAGGATCAGCGTTACTTCACGCGGCATAATAACTCCCTTCCAACAGTGCGAAATGCGTCAACGGAACTGTCCACTTGCCCCGATCATCCCACGCGAGCAGTTCCACAACCGCCCCCAGCCTAGCAGATACCCGGCCCGCTGGCAATTCACCCCCTTGGAGTGCGGCGGCTTGACGCCGCTTTCTATTTTTCTTTCTTTGTTTTTCTTTTTTCTGTCGTCACCACCCGCCGAACCGACCCCAATGCGAAACCACGCCGTCTTTGCCGGATCATGGCTCGCTAATGTGTGGCGTGAAACCCCGCGACACAGGGAGTCCGCGGTCCGAGAGGGGGGGGTGGCAGGAAGAGGTTTCATCGAGACGAGGCATTGAAGAGTCCAAAAAGCGGCGTCAAGCCGACACACTGCAAGAAAAATAGGAAAAAATAGAAAGCGGCGTCAAGCCGCCGCACTCAAAAAAATTCGGCCACGAGGAAACGAAATCCGGCGGACCGTCATTATGCCGGCAGGCCGGTCCGTATATAATAGAATGAAAAGGGAGGAGGCAGGTATGTCCAGCACCACGGCGACCCCCACGGCCCCGGGGGATGTAGCGCCCCTGGCGCCGCCAAGTCCGGCCGAGGAACTCATCCATCAGCGATTGTGCCAAGCGCGGCGACACGTGCGCGGTGTCGATCTGGCCGCAGGCCTGTTGCGCCTGACCACCGGAGTACTGCTCTACCTGCTGGCCTTCGCACTGCTCGACCACTGGGTCGTAACCGGCGGGCTCGGCGGGCTTGGCCGGTTCGTCGCCTTGCTTGGGCTGCTGGCCGGCGCCGGAGCGTACGTGGCCCGGGCGGTCGTGCCCGCACTGGTGTACCGCATCCATCCGCTGTTCGCCGCCCAGGCGCTGGAACGAGGGCGGCCCGGAGTGAAGAACAGCCTCATCAACTTCCTTCTGCTGCGGGAACATCGGAACGAGTTGCAGCCGGTGGTGTACGACACGGTGCAGCGGCGCGCCGCGGCCGATATCGCCGGGGTCGAAGTCGAGGCGGCCGTTGAACGCCGCCACGTGTTCCGGCTCGGATATCTCCTGGCGGGCGTGCTGGCGCTGTGTTGCCTGTACTTCATCCTGTCGCCCAAAAGCCTCCTGACCTCGGCCGCCCGCGTCCTCTGGCCGTTTGGCGGTATCCCCGCACCGACACGCGTTACCATCGGCGAAATCGAGCCCGGCAACGCCATGGTGTACCTGGGCGATACCATGACCGTGACCGCCGTGGCGCGCGGCTTGCGCGAGGGCGAGCCCGTGACGCTGTATTTCAGCACCGACGACGGCCAGTTGGTCAACCAGGCGGTGCCCATGACCTTTCCCCGGCGCGATTATCGGCACCAAGCCGAATTGCCGCCGGGGGGGCGGGGGTTCCAGCAGGACGCGACGTACGTGCTGGCAGCAGGAGATTTCCGTAGCGAGCCGTTTCGCGTTGGCGTGCAGACGGCGCCGGCCATGGTCGTCGATCGGGTGGTGCTCGAGTACCCCACCTATACCGGCCTGGCGCCACGCACGCTCCGCCGGCAGGGCGACTTGCAGGCCCTCGAGGGTACCCGGGCCACCGTCTATGCCGAAGCGAACCAGCCCATTCGGCGGGCGGAAATCGACCTCGGCAGCGACGGCAGGCACGGCGTGGAAATGAAGGTGGACGACCGGCAGGCGGTCGGCGCGTTCACCCTCCGGCTCGATCCGAACGATCCCACCCACGCCCAACACGACAGCTACCAATTGCGATTCGTCGACACATCGGGC
>SKJM01000421.1 GCA_007122045.1 Planctomycetales bacterium
CCCACCTCGAACAACGAGCTGCGCATCATCAATCGAATCCTCAAGGAAACGCTGGAGGAGGACCCCCGCTACTGGCACAACATCGCGGCCGAGTGGGTCGGACTTTCCGAGGAGACGACCACCGGCGTGCACCGCCTGTACCAGATGCACGAGCGCGGCGAGCTGCTCGTGCCTGCCATCAACGTCAACGACTCGGTTACCAAGAGCAAGTTCGACAACCTGTACGGCTGCCGCGAATCGCTGGCCGACGGCATCAAGCGGGCGACCGACGTCATGATTGCCGGCAAGGTGGTGGTGGTGTGCGGGTACGGCGACGTGGGCAAGGGCTGCGCCCACTCGATGCGCAGCTACGGGGCCCGGGTCCTGGTGACCGAAATCGATCCCATCTGCGCCCTGCAGGCGGCCATGGAAGGGTTCGAGGTGACCACCATGGAAGACGCCGCGCGGCGCGGGCAGATTTTCGTGACCGCCACCGGCTGCTGCAACGTCATCCGGGGCGAGCACTTCGAGCAGATGCCCAACGACGCCATCGTGTGCAACATCGGGCACTTCGACATCGAAATCGACGTGGCCTACCTCGACAATCACCCGAAGGTGACCAAGACCAACATCAAGCCGCTGGTCGACCGTTACACGTTCCCCGACGGACACTCGGTCATCCTGTTGGCCGAGGGGCGGCTGGTGAACCTGGGCTGCGCCACGGGGCACCCGTCGTTCGTCATGTCGAACTCGTTCACCAATCAGGTGCTGGCGCAGTTGGCGCTGTGGACCCGGCCGGACGAGTACCCGGTGGACGTGCACACGCTGCCGAAGCAGCTCGACGAGGAGGTGGCACGGCTGCACCTCGGGAGCCTCGGCGCAAAGCTGGAGCGGCTCACGCCCGAGCAGGCCGAGTACCTGGGCATTCCGCCGACGGGGCCGTTCAAGCCGGAATACTACCGATATTGAGCGCGGCTGGTGGGTCTGCGGTCGCTTCGCGCGTGGCGGCGGCATGTGCCCCGCGACGGAACTTGCGCGACCTTGACCCACCCTACCCGAGGCAATGAACATGCCCGAAATCCACGCCTTCCGCGGAATCCGGTACGACCTGGGCCATGTCGGCGCGCTCGGCGACGTGGTGGCGCCCCCGTACGACGTCATCGGCCCCGAAGAGCAGGAGGCGCTGTACCGGCGACATCCGAACAACGTGGTCCGGCTCATCCTCAACCGCATGGAGCCGAGCGACGACGACGAGGTGAACAACCGGTATACGCGGGCGGCCCGGCTGCTGCGCCGGTGGCGGGCCGACGGCGTGCTGTTCACCGAGGCCGATCCGGCTCTGTACGTGTACCACCAGGTGTTCGAGCACCAGGGTGCGTCGTATACGCGGCGGGGGTTCATGGCGCGAATGCGCATCTCGCCGTTCGGCGAGGGGCTGGTGTTCCCGCACGAGGAAACCATGCCGGGGCCGAAGATGGACCGGCTCATGCTCATGACCACTTGCAAGGCGAACCTCAGCCAGATATTCGGCCTGTATCCCGACCCGAAAACCGAGGCCCAGCGGCGGCTCGACGAGGCCGTCGCCGGCCAGATGCCGCTGGAGGCGACCGACCGGCTGGGCGTGGCGCACCGGCTGTGGCCGGTGACCGACATCGACGTGATTGCCGACGTGGCGGCCGCCATGGGCCCGAAGCCCGTGTTCGTGGCCGACGGCCATCACCGCTACGAGACGGCGTGCCTGTACCGGGAGCATCAGCGGCAGGCCGGCATGACGCCCGACCACGGGGCCAACTTCGTGCTGACCATGTTCGTGGCGATGGAGGACCCGGGGCTGATCGTGCTGCCCACCCACCGGCTGTTTCCCGGCGTGCCGGAGCTGACCGCCGGGGAGTTGGCGGCTCGGCTTGGGGAGCGTTTCACGTGCGCTCCCGCCGGCGAAGGCCCGGAGAAGGCCGAGGCCGTGTGGGAGGAGATCGAAACCCGCGACGACCAGGGTACGCTCGGCCTGTACACGGCGCAGGACCGTCGCTGGACGCTGGCCACCGTAACGCCCGCCGGCCGCGCGCGGATGGCCGAAATCGCCAAGGACCACCATCCGGAATGGCGCGAACTGGGCGTGGCCCTGTTGCACCGGCTGGTGATGGACGACTGCCTGGCGGCGGCGGGCGGGGGACCGTCGGAATCGTCGCAGCCCGCCGCCGAGGAAACCGCCTCGGCCGCTTCTGCCGCGAACGGGACACCATCTCCTTCACCGTCCCAAGAATTGCCGCGCCCCGAATACGTGCACCGGCTGGACGACGTGGTCGCCGGACTCCGCTCCGGCGCGTTTCCCTTGGCCGCCCTGGTCATGCCGGCCACCGTCGAGCACGTCCGCACCCTCAGCCTGATGGGTGAACGCATGCCGGCGAAGAGCACCTACTTCTTCCCCAAGCTGGCCAGCGGGCTGGTCATCAACCCGCTGGAGTGAGTCGCGCTCCCACCGGCGCATATGCCGCCGGCTCTCTGCGTTGCCAGCCGCCGGGGCTTGACCGGGTGGGCACGAAAGGGGAGGATAGTCGTTCCGAAACATCTTTGTGTCTGGCAGATGCTCCACAAAATGCGAAAGGACTGACCGCATGGCCTCGAAAACCTTTCTCGCTGTCGACTTGGGCGCGTCGAGCGGGCGGCACCTGGCCGGCCTGCTCGACGGCGGCTCGCTGCAACTCGAAGAAGTGTACCGGTTCGACAACGGCGGCGTCGATCTCGGCGGCACCCTGTACTGGGACCTGCCCCGGCTGTGGGCCGACATCCGCGCCGGCCTCCGCGCCGCCGGGGACCGATGGGGCGACGGGATTACCGGAGTGGGGGTTGACACGTGGGGCGTCGACTTCGGCCTGCTCGGCCGCGGCGACCAGCTCCTGGGCAACCCCGTCCACTACCGCGACGCGCGGACCAACGGCATCTTCGAAAAGGCCTTCGCCCGGGTGCCCCGCGAGGAAATCTTCCGCCACACCGGCTTGCAGTTCATGCAGTTCAACACGCTGTACCAGTTGCTGGCCATGCGGCTGAGCAACTCGCCGCTGTTGGAAATCGCCGAAACCATGCTCATGATGCCCGACCTGTTCCA
>SKJM01000420.1 GCA_007122045.1 Planctomycetales bacterium
CGTCTCGCGCCCTGTTCGGGTGGTGCGCCACTGCTGCGAGGGCTCTTCTCCTTCCGCCGGCCGGCGCTGCTGGAGCGGCATGGTGGGCACGCCATACTCCAGCCCGCCCAACGTGGCCGTCGGGTCTTGCGGCTGCGTGGTGCCGGGCCACTGCTCTTGTGGAATCACGCGAAACTGATTGGCCGAAGGCAGTTTACCGGCACGCTCGCGTTGCGGCGGGGCGCCAAACCCATTTCCGGAAGAGACAAGCAGCAGGATGGCGACTCCGCCCATCAACCAAGCACGGGCGCACCGGGTCGGGTTGGCCCCCCCGCCGGATCCCGGTATGGATAGTGACGGTTTCGTACATGACCCCATGGCGCCCCCCCAAGGCAAACCCGAAGGTGTATTTCTTCCTAGAACTCCCGGGCTCCGGCCTCACCGGGATTCATTGCCGCAAGACTTCTCTATACGGCGTATATCCGTCTATTCGGCATCCTGGGAGCCGTTATGAAACCTTTTTTTCCACCGACCCAGACAATCAGAAAACCAAACGACTCTATGGACGGGATGGGCATAGCCCGCCATCCACCTGTTTCATATAGTCGTTGAACCGGGAGTGCTGCAGGATGGTTTTGCCATAAGGAATAGGGATGCGTCACTTTAATGCAACCCCCTGGCGAGACAATCGTGCCTGGGGTTTCCGCAACCGAAACAAATTTGGTGGCTTTCACCTTTTCTCACTCCGACGGCGCGAAAAGGTAAAGGTCAAGACCCGGCCCCTACTGCGCCGGCCTCGACCGGCTCGGCCGTTTCGGCGGTGAGCGTGTACACCCGGCCGCGCTTCTCGACCACCTTCCCGTCCTCCAGCACGAGCACCACCTTGCCCAGGTACTTCGGGCGGTCCGGTTCAACGCCGCCGCCGGACGGCGTGCCGGCGGCTTGGGCCACCAGCACGCCGTTGACCAGCACAGCCTCTTCGAGCAGGGTGTGCGAGTGGCCGCCGATGATTACGTCGAAGCTGCCCACGGCCGCCGCCAGACGGCTATCGGTGCGGAAGCCCAGGTGCGTCAGGCCGACGAACACGTGGTGCTCGTCGGCCAGGTGCTCGTACCGGCGGGCCACGGCCTCCGGGTCGAGCCGGCGAACGCCCTCCTTGGCATTGGCCACGGCCAGACCCAGGACGGCAACGGTCATCCCGCCGGCCGTTTCCAGAATGATGTACGGCTCCGGCTGCGGCAGCCGGTCGGTGGTCACTTCGATGTTGGCCGCCAGCAGCGGGAAGCGGGCCTGGTCGAGCGCGGCGCGGGTCAGGTCGTCGATGTAGTACAATTCGTGGTTGCCCAGGGTCATCGCGTCGTAACTGAATGCGTTCATCGCCGCGATCATCGCCTTCGACTGCTCGGCGTAGTATTCCGGCCGCGGATCGTTCCACCGGGCCTGGTGCCGCACGAAGACGTCGCCGGCGTTGAGCAGGAACACGTTGTCGTATCGGCTGCGCACCTCGTCGATCTTGGCCCCGAAGGCCTCGCGGTGGTTGAAGTTGAAGTGCATGTCGTTGTCGTGCAGCAGCACGATCTTCGTGCGTACCGGCTCGGCGAGCGCCGCTGCGCCGCCGGCCGAAAGATCGGCGCACACCAGTTCCTTGTCGTTCCGGGCGAACACGTGGCGGTGGGCGAAGGCCGGATGCGACCAGGTCACGCCGTCGCGGCGCCGCAACTGCTCGGTGGTGGGATCGAGGAGCTTAGCCCGGCTGATCTCGTCGAATCCCTCGGGCGTCAACCGGGCGATAATCAACTCGCCCCGTTCGTTGAACAGCCAGGTGCGGTCGTCGGCGCCGCGGATCAGGTGGATGGTGGCCCAGCGGCCCTCCGGCACGGCGGTGCGGTCCTCCCAAAGTTGCTCGCCCGTATCGACGCGAAGGCACCGGAGCACGCCGTCCCCGTCGGCGCCGTAGATGTAGTCGCCGTCGATCAGCGGGGTGGAAATGAGGCAGTGCAGGGCCGCGCCGTCGGGCAGGTCCTCCCGGCGGCGGCGCCACAGTTTTTCCACGCTCAGTTCATCGCGCGCCAGCCGCAACAGGAGCGTTCCCTTGTGGGCGTCGGAAAACAACAGGAGGTCGCCGTGCAGGACGGGCGTGGCGATGGCGATGGGCCATCGTTCCCAGGGCGTGGGGTGTTCCCAGTGAAGCTGTCCGCTCTGGGGGTCCAGCCCCACGACCCGTTCGGCGGTCCAGCAAACGAGCACACGGCGGCCGGCCTGGTCGATGACGATGGGGGCCGAGTAGGAGGCGCCGTCGGGCAGGGCGGCCCATTGCTCTTCCCCCGTGCGTTTGTCGAACGCGACGATGCAAGCGTCCTCGCCGCCGATATGGACGATCACCAGATCGCCCTCGATGACCGGGGCCGCGGCGATGCCCCAGATGGGCATGCGGATGCGGTACTCGGTGCGCAGGTCACGGCTCCACAGGACCTCGCCGGTGGCGGCGCGGAAGCAGAACAGGTGGCCCGCCGAACCGAGGCTGTAGGCCCGGCCGCCGTCGACGAGCACCGAGGCCCGGGGACCGGCCTTGTAGCCGATATCATCGTAGCGGCACGGGTAGCTGTGCGACCAGAGTTTCTCGCCGGTCGCGGCGTCGAAGCAGTGAACCCGCTCGATTTCTTCGGGTTCGGTCACCCGGTCGGACACGTACACGCGTCCCTCGGCCACGGTCGGCCCGCTGTACCCCGCGGAAATGGGGACGCGCCACTTGATGGGCACCTCGGGGGTGTCGAAGCGTTCGATCAAGCCGGCTTCGGCCCACACGCCATCCCGGCTCGGCCCCCTCCACTGGGGCCATTCGTGGGCCGGCGAGCGGGGCACCAGCCAGTTCAAACAGAAGACCAACGCGAGCGCGGCACGGTTGAAATTCATTGCGTTTCTCCAGAAGAATCGTGCTTTGTACACCTGTCCATGGGAGGTGCTGTGCCGTTAGCGGCCCAGCGCCAAGCTCCCCTTCAGCCGCCCGGTTGCGGCGTTTCCGCCGCGGTGCCCCGCCTATTGCGCAGCGCACCTGCCGGCCAGAGTACCGCTCATTTTATCCCGGCTTCGGGCGATATGCCAGAC